>CAISYK010001098.1 GCA_903889605.1 uncultured Bacteroidota bacterium | reverse complement strand
CATTAATAAAAACGGACAGGGGCTTGAAATAGGCCCCAGTTATAGCCCGATAGCACCCAAAAAAAAAGGATTTAACGTTCAGGTACTTGATATCGCTACAGCAGATCAACTGCGCAGTAAGTATCTTGATCATGAAACATATGGCGTAAAAATTGAAAATATTGAAAAGGTAGATTTTGTATGGCATGGTGAATCACTTTGCGAACTGATAGGGAAAACGGAATGTTATGACTGGATTATTTCAAGTCATGTTGTTGAACATATTCCCGACTTAATTTCGCATTTTCAACAATGCCAGTCATTACTAAAACCCACAGGGATTTTATCTTTGGTAATTCCGGATAAGAGATTTTGTTTTGATTATCACTCTCCAATTACCTCGACAGGAAATTTACTTGATGCTTATATTGCAAAACGGAAAAGACCCACTCCGGGGCAAACTTTTGATTACATTGCAAATTCAATAAAGAGAAATGGCAGGATTGCATGGTCTTCGGATCAGGCAGGCGGAACGGATTCCTTAATACATACGAGCGAGCAGGCAAAGGATTATTTTTATAAAGCACTTGACTCTGAAGAATATATTGATATACATTGTTGGCGTTTTACACCTTCCTCTTTCCGTCTTTTAATTTCGGATTTGATCAACTTGGGTTTGATAAGTATAGAGATAAAAGCGGATTTTGGCACTTCAGGATGCGAATTTTATGTTTCTCTTGGCAAGACAAAGGATACTCACCTTAACGTGGACCGACTTGCTAATCTGCAGAAAATATTAGATGAAAATGTATTATCCGAGGGGGAATGATTTTGTTATCTAGCATTAATAACCTCTTCACGTTTAATAAAAATTATTAAGCCTTAATGAAAATTTATTTCCATATTGGCCAGTATAAGACAGGCACCAGCGCAATTCAGAGTTTTTTAAATTTGAACCGTGAAATGCTTGTCTCAAAATATAAAATACTATATCCTAATTTAAATTCCATAAATCCCGGGGGAGGGTTGATGCATAATCACGCGGTCTTCTTTAATGCTTTATATGAAGATAAGAGTGATGTATCGTTTTCCAAGATAAAGAAATGCCTCGAATATTGCGAAAACAAAGACATTCAAAATATAATTTTCAGCGCGGAGCAGTTTGAATTTGAATGGTTGCCAAAACTTATCTCTCAGATCGTCGAAACTTTTAAGACGGATTATGCAATTATTCTTTATTTGAGGCGGCAAGACAATTATCTTGAGGCAACATGGAAACAATGGGGGCATAAACATAATTCTGTTAGTACAGTACAGGAATTTGCTTCTATATTGCATTTGAATTGGTATCAGACAGTCATGAATTGGCTGAATTTTTTCAACCCTGATAAGTTTATTGTTCGACCTTACGAAAAGTCGGTTATTGGGGAAAATGTAATAATTGATTTTATGTCAATCTTTGGGATACATGATTTTAATGATTTTGTTGAACCACCTGATACTAATTGTAATAAAAACCATGGCTTGAATTTAGATGTTATTGAGATCCTGAGGTTATGTAAGAATATGGCAAAGGATTTATTTAATCATCCTCTGAT
>CAISYK010001097.1 GCA_903889605.1 uncultured Bacteroidota bacterium | reverse complement strand
TGGCTGCTGCTGTTTTTTGATATTTTACATCACTATCTTTGTATTCAAACTTAATATTCACCAAAGCAAATCCTGTAAAAAAAAAGCTGTTTTTTTTCCGGTTAGCTTATGTTTATTGATATTATAAATCAATGTCGTTTAGTTAAGAAAAATAAAATGCCTACCCACTTTCTCGACCCGCTCGAAATGACTACGTGCGATGTCTGTTCGAGCGGAGTCGAGAACTGCGCGAAAGGATTGAGTTAGTAACATAACCTTAACTAAACGACATTATTTTCTAAACAATAAAAATTTCGTAAATTCGTATTAATTCGTATTTCGTAAATAATATAAATAATGTGCGAAAGCTAAGATGTTTGATATACGATGGTAGAAATCAAATTAATATATGAAAAGGATATTCCTGATTTTTTTTATAGTAATAAATTTTCTTTATAAAAACTCATCCGCACAAGGAGGAAACTGTTCTAATGCCGAACCTTTTTGTACCGGAACTACATATACGTTTCCTGCATCAACCAATACTACGGCACAAACAGGGCCTGATTACGGATGTTTAGGCACTCAGCCAAACCCTGCCTGGTACTATTTACAAATCGCAAATTCCGGAAATTTAGTATTGGATATAAGCCAGGTTGATAGTTATGGAACGGGGCAGGATGTTGATTTTATTTGCTGGGGCCCATTTACCTCACCGGCTGCGGGCTGCGCCTCCGGTTTAACCGGCTCTAATGTTGACTGCAGTTATTCTACTGATGCTGTCGAAACGTGTACCATCCCTAACGCAGTGACTGGACAATTTTATATTCTTCTTCTAACAAATTTTGCCGGTGTTGCTGCAGAAATTACTTTATCACAATCCAATTCAGGGGCAGGGGCAGGTTCCACCAATTGCGATATTTTATGTTCAATGTCCAGTTTCTCGGCTGTTCCAAGCGCTTGTGATCCGGCAACTAATACTTTTGATGTTACCGGGACTGTCACCTATTCAGATCCTCCATCGGCAGGAACCTTAACTGTTACGAATAGCTGTACCGGCGCGGCTCAGGTATTTAATGCCCCGTTCGATCCAACATCATGCACATACTCTCTCACAGGGTTTCCTTCAAATGGAGCCGCATGCGCTGTTACAGCAGTATTTTCAAGTGATCCCCTATGCACTTTAACTCAAAATTTAACTTCACCAAACGGATGTTCCGCCGACTGTGCTGCTGCTGCCGCTAATAATGGCCCGATGTGCGTAGGTCTGGTACTTAACCTGACGGCAAACTCTGTAACAGGAGCTGTATACAGCTGGACAGGGCCTGCAGGCTTCACCTCTACAGTACAAAACCCAACAATTGTCAATGTTACAACAGCTATGGCCGGAGATTATACAGTAACCATTAAAATTGTTTCATTGAACTGTACCGTTTCTTCAACTACTACTGTTGATATTTTACCATCTGCTATCTCAAATTTTACTGTGTCGCCAAGCGTAATTTTTTTATTAGAACCTACCGCATATTTTAATAATTTCTCAAGCTCTTACATGACATGGTCATGGGATTTCGGCGACAGTACAACATCTCTGCTTCTTAATCCTGAGCATACTTTTACTGAAGCAGGCACATATCCTATAACGTTATATACAACAAATACTTCCGGATGCAACGACACTATGGTTTATTTATTGAAAGTTATCGATATAATCTCACTTTATATTCCTTCGGCTTTCACTCCAAACCGCAATGACAAAAACGATTTGTTTAATGTTTATTCCTATGGAATATCAACAGAAGATTTTGAATTGCAGATTTTTGACAGGTGGGGAAATAAGGTTTTCAGGACAAATGACATTATTGAGGGGTGGAATGGAGCGCTTAACAATCATGGGGAAGTAATGCAAAATGATACTTATGTTTACCGGGTAAAATATAAAGATATTATAGAAAAAAAGCACGAAAAAACAGGA
>CAISYK010001096.1 GCA_903889605.1 uncultured Bacteroidota bacterium | reverse complement strand
GGTAGCGTTATATGAACAAAAACTTAAAGAACAACAGCTAAGATTTTTAACTAAAAAAGCTGCAGAGTTAAATATGCAACTTGTTCATAATTAGAAAAATAAAAAAATACGTCAATGGTAGCGGAGTCGAGAACGCGATTGGGCATCCCTTGAATTGGAATATTTTATAAGTATAATTGGTATAAAAGCCAAAAAGAGATGAACAAAAAGCGGGAAAGATAATTTTTTCTGCGCTTTTGGCGAAGAAAACTATTCTAAGCTTTTCTTTTTCTATCAAGTATAAATTCTATGTCTATATTTTGTAAATTTTGGTGCAAGTGTTTTTGGGGACGAATGCAAAATAGTTTGCATTTATTGTATAAATTTGTTCTGTATTCAAATCAATATTAGTGGTTTTGGTTTGTTGAGGAAACCCGAATTATGATTTTTAGATGCATTGCAATTAGCGTCGCCAAATCATAAAGATTACTAAAATTCCACATAGTGCTGGATTTTAGTAATGACTGTAAGAGTTTGGGAAACAGTTTTCTAACTATTTTTAATGCAGAGAAGCTGGGTGTATAAGCATCAGACGAGCAGTATAAATTTTATTACCTACGGTTACTTTACCGAAATAAAGTCCATCAGGCAAATTTCCTCGGTTTATTGTTATCTGTTTCCTTTTGTAGAAATTTTTAATATCTGAAACAACCGCTTTTTGTGTTACAGTTTTGCCCAGAATGTCATACAATTCAACACTTATATCTTTATCCGAAGTTTCAGTTTCAAATTGAATGGTAACTTCGGTGTTTGAAGGATTTGGGTATATAAGTAAATTCTTCAAACTATAAGTCTCTTCTACTATCCCGGTATTCGGATGGGTGAAAATAAATACACTATCTAATTTCGCTACAAAAAGGTCATTGTCGGAGAAACCTGTAATATTGTGCGAGCCAAACGAAGCGGCACCACTGAAATATCCTGTAGTATAACAACTGCCGGAATTATTCATTACAACTCCTCTGCTCACATCAGGATTTAAGCCTCCGCCATGAACTGCCCATTTAGTATGTCCGTTATAATCAAGGCCTGCAATAAATGCATCATCTTGATTCGAACTAATAACAGTAATTGTGTCAAACTGGCCTGTTCCCCAAAAAGAACCGCCAATATAGCTGTTCCCTAATGTGTCAATACTGATTCCATAACCAATATCATCCTGCGGGCCTCCAAGGTTTTTCGCCCATATTATATCACCTTTATAATCGTATTTTGTCACGAAAATATCTTTATTTCCAAAACTCGTTAGAGAAGCCGTTCCAAATGAAGCAGTACCTTCAAAAAATCCTGTAACGTGAATACTTCCTTCTTTGTCTAACATTATTGAATTTCCTTGATCATCTGTGGGGCCTCCAGCCTTTTTTGCCCATACGGCATTCCCGACCGGATCAAATTTTGCTATCCACATATCACTGCCTCCGTTACTGGTAAGGGTGGTAGTTCCAATATTAAAGGTTCCGCTAAAGAAGCCTGTAACAAAACAATTACCGCCAGCATCTGTGCTTATGCTTTGAGCTCTGTCATCCAAAGTTCCCCCAGCACTTTTCGCCCACTGGAAAGCCCCGTTACTGTCATATTTAGCAACGAAAGCATCATAATTTCCAAAACTTGTTAATGATGCAGTACCAAAATCAGCAGTATTCCTGAAAGCTCCTGTTACAAAACAATTACCTGATTTGTCTATAGTGATGCCGTTTGCGACATCCCATCCGCTTCCTCCGCCCCTTTTTACCCAAAGGCAATTACCATTTGTATCATATTTTGCTATGAATACGTCATAATCAACAGTGGTACTTGTAATGCTGAGAGTTCCGAAAGTGGCAGTTCCGATAAAAAGCCCTGTAACATATACATTGCCGGCAGGATCTGTAGCAATTCCGTTGCCGTAATCATAGTTGGTACCTCCTGCTTTTTTAGCCCAAACAAAATTTCCGTTGACATCGTATTTTGCTATAAAAATATCACTGGCAAAAGAATTTCCTGCAACACTTGCTTTCAAAGAAAAGGAGCCGAATTTTAGGGAATCTTCAAACCAACCTGTGATGTAGCTGTTGCCGGCACTGTCAATTGCGATTGCGTATGATTCCACTTTCTGAGGTCCTCCGGCGCTTTTTGCCCAGGCCCAATTTTGTCCAAAGGAAAATGAAGAAAGTCCGACAAACTGAAGTAATAAAAAGAAAGATAAAAGGTGTATAGATTTTTTCATAATAAGGATGTGTTAAAAAAACAAATTATTATCTTTTGGGTGATTATCTGTAATTGTTTTTTAATGTTTAATAACAAATGTACAATTTTGTTCTTTTAATATTAAACTTTTTAAAAAAAATATTTCAATTTCAAAAAAGGCTGCTATGTCCTTTCATTTATAATGTAAGGACTTACAATAAATGTTCTAATGGGTTATGTTTTGTTCAAATTATTTCCAAAGATTTTGCTTAGGTATTTTTAAATACTCGAAAAATATTTTAAACTTTATTTTGCTTCCTCCGTAGAAATCAGGGCTTAGGTAATATTATAAGGAAGTAATGGTAAGTTTCAATTTAAAAAGAATCATTTTTTTATCTTTAAGGTTCGGTGAATAAAATATATGTCTTTATGACTGTGTTAGGTGTTGCCGGAAGTACTTTTTGTGAGGACCCGAATAAAAAGCTTGAAGCCCATCAGTTTCGCTCAGGATAAACTCCAAGCCAGACACTTTCTTTTTTAAGAAGAGGAACGCTTACATGAATCAGTTTTACCGGACTGTTTTTATTTATCGAAAGCACTTTATTAAAAAGGCACATTGAAAATTAATAGAAAATAATAAAATCAATTTTTCAGGTATATTTCCGAATGCAATTAACTATTATGTATATTTGAAAAAGAAACTTTTAAACTTTAAAGAAACTTTAATGACAGAAATGAAGCTGCTTTCAAAGTTAAAATTTATGTTTTTTGTTTTGCTGTTTTCTTTCGGCGCTTCAAAAACAATAACAGCATCGCACGTAGTAGGAGGAAATCTCACCTATGTCTGCATGGGAGGAAACCAATTCGAAGTAACTTTGGCACTTTACCGCGATTGTGCTGGTGCCACCGCGCCAACTGCAGTAACAATCAACAGAAAGTCTGTGGCGTGCAGCTATAATTCTTATTTCGCTTTAAATAAAGTTGCCGGATTAGACAGCATAGTTTCACCAGTTTGCTCAGGTTCATTAACATCATGCAATGGCGGAACACTTCCAGGGATCAGAGAGTATATATATAGAGGTATTATAACTCTTCCTCAATGCTCTGATTGGGTTTTATCATATAGTCTAAGTGCCAGGAATGCAGCTATCACTACAATTGTAACTCCTGGTTCAATGGGGATGTACATTGAAGCAAGATTAAATAACCTTGCTTTTCCGTGTAATAATTCGCCAAATTTTTCAAACAGGCCGGTACCATTTATTTGTGCCGGTCAGCCATACTGTTTTAATAATGGATCAAACGACCCGGATGGGGATTCTTTGTCGTATTCACTAATAACTCCGCGGTCTACAGCCACTGTAAATGTTACCTATTTATCTGGATATTCAGCAAGTCAGCCAGTGACATCTGTGCCTCCGGCTACATTTAATCAGGTTACCGGTGATATGTGTATTACTCCAGCTGCGCTGCAGGTTTCAGTATTTGCAATGCTGGTAAAAGAATGGAGAAATGGGATTTTGGTGGGCAGTGTAATGCGTGATATTCAAATCAGAACCATTGCCTGCACAAACAGCAATCCTTCTTTAAACGGAATCAACAATACGAGTAATTATTCCATGAATACTTGTGCTGGTGTTCCTATGACTATTAATATTCCAACCAGTGATCCTAATATGTCGCAAATTCTTACTTTATCCTGGAACTCAGGAATTGCAGGTGCTTCATTTAATCCAGGTACAGGATCAAGACCAACCGGTGTATTTTCCTGGACTCCAACTTCAGCAGATATAGGCAGTGTACAGCATTGCTTTACAGTTACCGTTAAAGATGGTAACTGTCCGTTTATTGGTAGTCAAACTCATTCATTTTGTATAACGGTAGGCGGTATAACAGCCACGGCAGTATCTGCAAATGCATCATGTACTGCAGCCAACGGCTCGGCATCGGTAATAGTAACGAACGGAGTTCCTCCTTTCATATACACTTGGGCGCCATCCGGCGGGGCGGGGCCTGCAGCTTCAGGGTTAGCAGCCGGTTCTTATACCTGCACAGTAACTGATGCAGCGGGCTGTCCTAAGACACTTCCTGTGACAGTGAATTCGACTCCGGGGGGAACGGCATCAATAAGTTCATTTACTAACGTTACATGCAACGGTGCCAATAATGGAACTGCGACTGTTACAATGGGAGGAGTGACGGCTCCTCCATTTACTTATGTTTGGTCGCCTGTTTCGGCTGGAACTTCCGCTAATGCTGTCAATTTGGGACCGGGTACGTACAATGCAACGGTTACAGATATTAACGGATGTATAACTTCCATAACTCAAGCCATAACTCAGCCTGCTCCTTTATCTGTGAGTCCTTCATTTACAAACGTTGGGTGTTTTGGCAGTGCCACCGGAACAGCAACTGCAACTGCATCAGGCGGAACAGCTCCTTATACATACTTGTGGATGCCTGGTGCATTTAATACCGCTTCTATTGGTTCATTGACTATTGGAACTTATTCTTATACAGTTACAGATTCTAAAGGGTGTACCGTAAGCGGGACAACCAATATTGTTCAGCCGCAAGCACTGGCTATTTCTTCAGTATCAGTCCCGGCAAACTGCGGATCGCCTAATGGTTCGGCTTCTGTTACCGGCTCCGGCGGATTTGCGCCATATACCTGGTCATGGTCAAACGGGCAAATTGGTCCAGCAGCTGCCGCCATATCTTCCGGAACTTATACGGTTACAATAACAGATTTAAATCTTTGCACTTCCTCCGTGCCTGTAACAGTTGGAAATATTGCAGGACCAGCGGCTTCTATTACATCATTTACTAATGCCGCTTGTTTCGGCGGAAATACAGGAAATGCAACAGCTGCAGTTACCGGGGGAACAATGCCCTTTACTTATTTATGGAATAATGGTCAAACTACACCAACAGCAAATAATTTGGCCGCAGGTATTTATTCTGTTGCAGCGACTGATGCAACCGGTTGTGCAGCCTCAGCAAGCATCACTATTACACAGCCTGCACTGCTTGCTGCAAACGCTGTCAGCAGTAATCCTTTATGTTTTGGAAACACAAACGGAACAGCTGCATCAAGTGCAGTAGGCGGGACATCACCATATAATTATATTTGGACAACAACTGGCAGTCCAACAACTTCTACAGTTATTGGATTAGGGGCGGGAACATACAGCGTAACAGTCACTGATGCACATGGCTGCATTAAGAGTGCATCCATAACTTTAACAAACCCTCCAACCTTAAGTACTGCAGTTTCAACAGTAAATGTATCCTGTAACGGGGCGTGTAATGGAACAGCTACAGCTGTTGTGAGTAACGGTACGTCCCCTTATACATTTTTATGGAATAATCCTGCAGCTCAGACATCTCCAACTGCAACAGGTTTATGTGCAGGAAGTTTTACCGTAACTGTCGAAGATGCAAATGGCTGCCCTTCACAAGGGGCAGCAGTAATCACACAGCCTGCCCTATTAACAAATGTAATATCTTCTTCAGCTAATTTAACTTGCTTTGGCGTTTGTACAGGATTTGCCCAGGTAACCGGCGGAGGAGGAACTGCACCTTTCACATACAGCTGGATGCCTGGAGCCACAGCATCAGCAACAGCTGCTAATTTATGTGCAGGTTCTTATACCTGTACTCTTACAGATTTCAAAGGGTGTACATCCATCGTAACGGCGGATATCACACAGCCCGATCAATTAACTGCAAGCGTTAGCGGAACAAATATTAATTGTTTTGGCACTTGTGATGGTACCGGCAACATTGCTTTTTCAGGCGGAACAGCACCATATTCTGCCTTATGGACGCCTGGTATGCAATCGGTGTTTAATCCGAACAGCTTATGTACAGGTGTTAATATTGGTAAGGTTACTGATGCAAACGGGTGTTCTGTAACTGGAAGTGTAAACTTAACTCAGTCAAATACACCTGTGATTGTAACAATATCTACAACAAATGCGAACTGCGGACAGCCAACAGGCGGTGCTTGTGCATCTGTAACAGGCGGTTTGGCACCATATACTTATGTCTGGAATGATTTAAATGTAACGCAGACATCTTGTGCAAATTTGCTTTCTGCCGGAGCATACAGTGTTGATGTAATAGATTCTATTGGATGTATGATCACAACAGCTGCAAACGTAAATGATATTCTCGCTCCTGCAGTTTTAATAACATCCCATACTAATTTATTATGTAATGGATTTACAAATGGAACTGCCGCCGCAAGCATTTCCGGAGGCGTGGGGCCGTATAGTGAAATTTGGTCGCCGGGCGGACAAACAAATACTAATCCGGCAAACTTATCGGGAGGAGTAAATACCATAACTGTGACCGATGGTGCAGGATGCATTGCTTCAAATTCAGTAACTATTACGGAGCCTCTTCCAATCAATCATGCTATTTCCACGATAACAAATGTTAGTTGTTTTGGTGATTGTAATGGAGTTGCCCAAATAGTTGCTGCCGGGGGAACAGGGGCTTTATCTTTTGCATGGAATGATCCGGCTTTACAAACAACTGCAATAGCTTCAGGTTTATGTGCCGGAACCTGTAATGTAATGATTACAGATGCAAACAGCTGCAATGCAATGGATTCAGCAACAATAATACTGCAGCCCAATTCTCTTGCAATTACCAGCAGCTCATTTACAAATATAACATGTTTTGGAGATAATGATGGAAGTATAACGGCTGTTATCAGCGGCGGAACTCCATATTATATTTTTGCATGGACTCCTAGCGGCGGTAATGCTCCGAATGAAAATGCTTTAGGTCCGGGAACAGATACACTTACAGTTACAGATCAAATGGGCTGTATAATTAAGCAAAACTGGACAATTACACAACCTGCCTTGTTAACAGCATCTGCATCATTTACATCATCCACATGCGGAAAAGCGAATGGCGCAGCCACTGTAACGGCATCAGGCGGAACCACTTCTTATGCCTACCAATGGAATGACCCTGGTTTGCATACAACTCCATCTGCCGGAGTTTTATTGGCTGGAACTTACAGCGTAATTGTTACTGATTTTCATAATTGTACCACCACTCAAAATTATATAGTGAATGATATACCAGGCCCTGTAATAGATACTGTTACTTCATTACCTGCTGTTTGTTTTAATGGAAATACAGGAAGTGCAGCTGTTACTATTGTTCAAGGAATAGGGACTCCGCCATTTGTTTATGATTGGAATCCAGGAACACAGGTAAACCAATCAGCTGTGAGCTTAACACATGGCTCATACAGCGTAACTGTGACAGACAGTAATGGCTGCTCAGCCATAGGTGTAGTAATTGTGAACGAACCGCCGCAGCTGCAGTTATTTGTAAGTATTAACGATACTATTTGTTCAGGTGATACTTCACAGGTATATGCCTCTGCATCCGGCGGAACACCTATATACAATTATTCCTGGATAGGTGCATCTGGTGCTGGATTAAATGGTTCAGGACCTCACATTGTTATACCAACTACAACTACAATGTATACAGTTTCAGTTACCGATAATAACGGATGTATTACAGGCCCTGCAGACATGTTTTTGATTGTAAAACCGCCGTTGTCAGTTACGGCGCTTGATACTACTATTTGTCAGGGTGATTCTGCATTAATACACGCTTCTGCAGGCGGGGGAAATATAGGGCCTTATACATATTCCTGGGATAATGGTATTAACACTCAATCACAAACAGTAAAGCCGCCGGCAGGATCATTATTAAGCAATTACATTGTGACTATTTCTGACGGGTGTTCAATCCCTGTAAGTGATACTTCAACAGTAATGATGAATCCCGGTTCGATTGGATCGTTACAGGGGCTGCCTAATAAAGGCTGTGAACCCTTAATTGTTGATTTTGCTGCTGTCAGCAACAATGGAATTTCATATTCCTGGGATTTTGGCGAGGGACATATAAGCAGTGAAAATCCGTCATCCAATACTTATTTTAATTCTGGAGCATATGATGTAACATTAACCATCACAACTGCTGCAGGATGTAAAACAATTATTGACAGTATTGCCTATGTCACAGTAAATCCTAAACCAACAGCAGATTTTGAGATACCGAATATGATTTCATCGCCTTTAATTTCATTCAATGATTTATCTCTAGTAACTATTACAAACTGGAGCTGGAATTTTGGTGATTTAACAAATACTTTAGATGTTTCCAGCGAACAAAATCCAACATATCAGTATCCGGGTGCAGGAACAAATATTGTGACATTAATAGTTACAAACCAGTTTGGATGTATTGACAGCACTGCCAAACAATTTGAAATTACTGACCACTTTGAATTCTATGCTCCAAATACTTTCAGTCCTGATGATAACGGAATAAATGATGTTTTCTTACCAAAAGTAATAGCCTTTGATATCCGCACATTCAGTATGATGATATTTGATCGCTGGGGAAATTTGATTTTCGCGACAGATGATTACAAAAAAGGATGGGATGGAAGAGCAAATCACGGCACAGAAATATCCCAAATGGATGTTTATGTCTGGAAAGTAGAGCTTAAAGATAATGAGAATCATAAGCGTAAATACATCGGCAGTGTTACATTACTAAGATAAAATTATGCAGGATGCATAAAAAAGATCAATCTATAAACCACGCTGCCACTCAGCTCTCAACCCGGCAATTTTAGGATTATTTACGGCAAAATGAAGCTGTTCCAGAAAATAGGACTTATCGCGTGACAAAATTCCGCTCAGCACAAGATAATTTGAAGCATGGTTGCTTCTGAAAATAGTACTCTCCAGTTCGGTATGAGAAATAAATTCTTCCATCTCCTGTAAAAGTTCAGGAATTTTCATTGGAACATATTCGCCTTTAAATTTTTGCTTGTATCTTTCTATTCCAAAAGGAAAACTGAGCACCAAAACTGAAGCAAATTCAGGTTGAATTAAATTAAGCAGTTTAGCGGAATTAACTGCATGCTGTTTGCTGTAATTAAGGCCTCCTACACCATTCAGAATAATTACCGAAAGTTTTATCCCTGCCTCTTTTGCCTTTAGAAGTCCTTCAGCTGTACTTGCATAAGTTTCGCCTTTATTAATCATATTAAGCACTTCATCATCTCCCGACTCTATTCCTACATAAACTAATTTTAATCCTGCTTCGCGCAGCTCTTTGAGTTCGTCAGATGATTTTGAAATTAGATTTGATGGTAGTGAATATGTGGATACACTGCGTACTTTAGGGAGAGCCCTTTTAATTTCTGATAGAATTTTCAACAATCTATTTGTTGAAAGGGCCATAGGATTTCCGTCAGCTAAAAAAACTTTACGAATATCAGGCTGAAGTTTGGCAATTATGTCAATCTCACGAATAATTTCATCTTCATCTTTTATTCTGAAAGTTTTAGTTGAATACATTTCGCAAAATGAACATTTGTTCCAGGTACAGCCAAAAGTAACTTGAAGAATCAATGAGTCAGCTTCGCTTGGCGGGCGAAATAAAGGTTCGTCATAATGTATCGGGAAATAGTTCATTTGTAAAAATGTATTATATAAATTTATTTTTTGTTAAAACAGAAGTTCCGAAATTACAAATTTTATAATGAAATTATATCATACAAATTTTTCAGCTAAAATTGCTGATAAATTATGCAGCTTATTTTTTTAAACTATGCCATAAGGCTCTGCGGCAACCCCTTTTCTCGGCCTGTATAATAGTGTATAATACGCTAAAATATGAATATATCTATTTACAAAAAATCATCATAAATAAAAAAAAGCAATATGTATATTTGTAGAAATAATGAATTATGAAAATTATTAAAAATATAGAGATCAAAGGAAGTAAACATAAGAACATATTGTTGGATGTGTTTTTCAAATCAAACAATATTCCTAAGCCGATAATTATTTTTTCTCATGGTTTCAAAGGGTTTAAGGATTGGGGAAATTTTAATCTATTAGCCCAGACTTTTGCCGAACAAAATTTTGTTTTTGTAAAATTCAATTTTTCGTATAACGGAACAACTAAAGACAATCCATATGATTTTGCTGATTTAGAAGCTTTCGGCAATAATAATTATTCTATCGAATTGAATGACCTGGAAAAAGTAATTGATTGGGTTGTGAGTACCGAAACCCTTGCAGATGAAATTGACGTACAGCAATTGAATCTACTTGGACACAGCAGAGGCGGAGGAATTACAATATTAAAAGCAAGCGAAGATAAACGAGTAAAAAGAATTGTTACATGGGCTTCTGTTGCCGATTTTATAAACCGCATGAATGGATATGATTTGAAAGAATGGAAAGAGAAAGGCGCTGTTTACAGCTTGAATACCCGCACCAATCAAGATATGCCGTTATATTACCAATTATATGAAAACACTTTGGCTAATACCGGAAGGTTTGATATCATTAAAGCTGGAAAAGAAATGTCCATTCCATTTTTAATAATTCATGGGACAAATGATTCTTCAGTTTCTTTGGATGAGGCAATTTTACTCCATGAAAACTTCAAAAATTCTGAATTATTTTTGATTGAGGGAGCAGGTCATACTTTTGGAGCAAAGCATCCCTTTGAAGGCAATATACTGCATTCTCATTCGAAAATTGCTGTAAATAGAACAATTGAGTTTCTTCAAAAAACGATTTAAACCACAGAATTAGATACGCTGATTTTCCATTCCCATCAAAGAAATTACTATAACTTATTTCTGTACAATTTATTTAATATCTTTAAGTCTTTTCCAGCATTAATTTAAATGAAGAGTCACATAAAAAAAAGAGAGTGTAGTTAAAAATGGATTATTTTTTTCTCTGATTATTATGTTAGGACTAATATTTTATTTTAAAACTTTACCTCATTATATCAATATTAAGGAGGAAAATACACTTTGCATTTTATGATTTTGTCATATTTTTTTTAATTTTT
>CAISYK010001095.1 GCA_903889605.1 uncultured Bacteroidota bacterium | reverse complement strand
ACGAACAAAAAGATTGAAGCCCTTCGGCTTCGCTCAGGATAAACTCCAAGCCCGCCCATTTCTTTTTTTAAAGAAATGGGAACGCCCAAATAATAATATATAAAAAAATTAACGCCCTAAACAGTACTATTTAAGGTAAATAAGCAAAGTCCGAAACTTCAGTTAAAATATTAAATTATCATTTGGTGTTAATTGCAGCGAAGACACAAAGTCGCAAGGGAGCCAAAAACAGTATAATATAAACTTCTTACCTTCGTGCCTTTGCGACAATAATTTTATTTTCAGTAACCAGCCCTGATACTATCATTGTCTGACAATTTTAAACACTTTAGCAATTTGAATAATAATCATTGCAGCAACTGATGATGCAGCTATTACCAGCCAATCCGCACTTGACATAGGATAAATTGAAAGCACCTTTCTTACCGGAGGCATAAGGCAAATACAAGCAAGTATAATAAAACTGCTGACAATGGATAACCAAACATATTTGCTTTTGAAAACTTCTGATTTAAAAAAATTAGTGCCTGTTTTACCCATGTTGAACACATGCAGTAATTGTGAAAATATAAGCGAATAGAAGAGGATATTATTACTTAATTCAGAGTTCCAGACTTCTGTTTCATGCAGTGCATAATGACTTACAAGAACTCCACCGACGTTTGTAATTGCTAATACAACAGAATAGAAAATAATTGTGCGCCATCTTTTAGCATCAATAATTGGAGCTTCTATGCGCTTGGGCTTATGTTTCATAATTGATGCATTACCATCCAGTACGCCTAAAGCAAGAGCAGGAAGGACATCTGTTATTATATTAATAAACAGTATCTGCAGAGGAAAGAGTTGGAAATGCAGGCCAAATACAGATGCTGTTGAAATTACAAAAAGCTCACAGAGGTTGCAGGATAAAAGGTAAATTACAAATTTCCGGATATTTTCAAATATTATTCTTCCTTGTTTTATTGCAACAATTATTGAGGTGAACGAATCATCTTTTAATACCATATCAGAAGCTTCCTGGGCGATCTGTGTTCCGCGCAGCCCCATTGAAATACCAATATCCGCCTTCTTTAATGCAGGAGCATCGTTTACCCCGTCTCCGGTCATGCCCACAATATTTCCTTTTTCCTGCAGTACTTTAATAAGGTCAATTTTTTGTTTCGGGCTCACTCTTGCAAAAATTGAAGCATTCTGCCAGCGTTTTTTCTCTTCATCTGAAAGCAATTCAAAGTCTTTCATTTCAGAGCCTATAATGACATCTGAATCTTTTCCGGCTATTCCAAGCTGAATCCCAATATTTTTCGCTGTTGACGGGTGATCCCCGGTAATCATAACTACCCTTATGCCGGCTTCACGGCATTCCTTCAATGCAGAAAATACTTCTTTCCTTGGAGGATCCATCATCCCGAATAATCCAAGAAAAGTAAGACCGGAGCTTAACTCTTCTTTCTGATCAGTATTTTCCTTGTAAGCACCTGCAATAATTCTTAAACCTGATGAAGCGATTTTCTCGGCTTCATCAAGCCAATGTTGTTTCAATGTATCATCAAATGGCTTTATTTTATTTCCGCTGAAAATATATTTACTGCGTTTTACCAGCTCTTCTGCTGCACCTTTAACATATACAACAGTTTTATCACCGGAACGATGCATAGTAGCCATTACCTTGGTTTCGGAAGAAAAAGGCTCTTCCTTTTCTTTAGTATATTCGCGGCGGACAGCTCCAATATTTTCTCCGTTTTCTTCTGCAAATTTGAGCAAGCCTATTTCCAGAGGATCACCGATCTCAACTAATTTGCCGCCATCTTTCCTAAGTTCAGCAGTATTGCAGAGCACAGCAATCTTTTTCATCATGTCAAATGATACAGATGAAGTTATTTCAGCCCCTGCACTCCATTTGGTTTCATCAGTGATAACCTGAGTCACTAAAATCTTGTTCTCAGTGAGAGTTCCTGTTTTATCAGTGCATATTATATTTGTGCCGCCAAGTGTTTCAACTGCAGAAAGCTTCTTAACGATCACTTTATGTTTTGCCATTTTCAGCATGCCTTGTGCCAATGCAAGGGTTGCAACAATTGGTAAACCTTCCGGAATAGCCGCTACAGCAAGCGCAATAGAAGTCTGCAGCATTTCCCATAACTTTTGTCCGTTAAGAACGCCTGCAATAAAAATAAGAAAAACAAGAACCACGGTTACCTTAATGAGTTTTTTACTGAAAATTTCCAGTTTTTTCTCTAAAGGTGTTGCCGATTGTTTTGAAGATTGAACAAGATCTGCAATTTTCCCAATCTCTGACTTCATGCCTGCTGCAGTAACTACAGACCATGAATTTCCTTTAGTAATGTTTGTGCCTTTGTAAAGCATATTGATACGTTCGGCCAAAGGTGTTTTTTCGGGAAGTACATCTTTTTTCTTTTCCACCGGAAGCGATTCACCTGTTAAAGCAGATTCATCAGACTGAAGCTGTGTTTCACGAAAAATTCTTGCATCAGCAGGAATTATATCGCCGGCCTCAGTATAAATTATATCGCCGGGAACAATATTGACAGAATCTAACTCTGATAAATTACCATTACGTAAAATTTTGGAGGGAATAGCAGTAAGTTTTTTCAGCGCATCCATAGACAGTTCAGCCTGAAATTCCATGTAAAAACCAATAAAGGTATTGATCAGAATTACAATTATTATTGCCAGACCATCGAGCCATTCCTTAAAATATATTGAAAGTCCTGCAGCGAAAACAAGGAGGTAAACAATGGGGTTTTTAAATTGGGAAAGAAAAATCAAAATGGCGCTTCTCTTAGTTGTTTCGGTAATTTTATTGTATCCGTATTTTTTCAAACGCAGCTCTGCCTCTTCTGAAGAAAGACCTTTTGAGGAATTGCTCTGCATAAGCTTTACAACTTCATCTTCATTTAAAGAATGATAACTGATATGTTTCCTTTTATTTTCCACCTCAATCAAATGGCCTCATATTGACTTGCTTGTTCCATACCTGTCTGTTATATATTTCTTCTATAATTAATTCTATTCACTAAATTTACAAATATTCAAATTTTCAAATTTTGAACCGATGATATTAAACAAGGCAGGTAATGATAATTATCAATCCCCATCTTGATT
>CAISYK010001094.1 GCA_903889605.1 uncultured Bacteroidota bacterium | reverse complement strand
TAATATGCAGTTCAAAAATGTTAAGCGTTTAATAAAATTTAAACTTATTTACCGCGCAATTAAAGGGAGCAAAAAAATTATTTTACCTGGCTTTGAAGGCGTTTCATTGTACGTAGTTTCCAAGTTTTTTTTTCATGGTATCAATAATGGTACACTAAATACCCGCGCCCAGTCACTGGCTTTTAGTTTTTTTTTGGCGTTGTTTCCATCTATCATATTCCTGTTTACTCTAATTCCTTATATCCCTATTAACCATTTTCAAGATTCTCTGCTAAATTTACTGCAGACATTGCTTCCTAAAGCGGCATTTGAAGCAACCGAAGAAACTATTGCTGATATTATAAAGAACCCTCGCGGAGGATTGTTATCAATTGGTTTTATCTCTGCGTTATTCTTTTCAACAAATGGTTTTAATGCAATGATGAACTCATTTAATGAAACTTATCATGACATAGAAACCCGCTCTCTTCTGAGACAAAGATTAGTGTCAATATTAATGGTAATAATATGTACACTTCTTGTTTCGGTTGCGATTGCCTTAATAGTATTCAGTGAAATTGGGCTGCATACTCTTATTGGAAAGGAGAGTCTTGTCTATTATCTTATTTTATTCGGAAAATGGTTTATTTTAATAGCCTTATGCTTTTGTTTTATCTCATTCAATTATTACCTTGGACCTAAACGAAAAGCCGGGTTCCATTTTTTTACGCCAGGTTCAATATTGGCCACTTTTTTAACTATTTTAACATCAGTATTATTTTCATATTATGTAAATAATTTTGGGAATTATAATAAATTATATGGGTCAATCGGAACTTTAATTGTAGTTATGCTGTGGATTTATATCAATTCATTAATATTACTCCTGGGCTTTGACTTAAATGTGAGTATTATCAGTGCCAAAAAGAAACACAAGCAGTTATTGACATCCAACTTGAAATGATTACAAAATAAGGTGATAGAGTTTTATCAAATGCAAGTCTCTCTGTAATACTTCACATTTATATTATTTTGAAATTGCTTTCCATTTTTATTCCACTCTTGACACAATTCTAACCAGTAAGTTTCAAATGTTCCAGTTATTTTTGCTTCATAAAATATTCATTAAATTCTTTTTTTTCGCAGAATATATATTCCAGAGGCTTTAGGTAATCTATCATTGTATTCATGTTTATACAAATAAATTAAAACAAAATCCTGCCATATTTCAGATGGATAAAACAATGAAATGTCTGGTTCATATCCAAAAGCCTCATCCCTGTTTTTAAATGTATATTCTTTGAAATTTACAACTTCTGAATTATGTGTTAATTTAAAATATCCTAATCCACTCCAACCATCCTTTCCTGGGCCATTAATACCAATTGAAAAAAAACCGGGAGATTTTCGTGATACTTTAGCAAAATGTTCCAGATATAAAGGATTATTAAGGTTCGTCCATTTTTGAAATGGGGCAATTTTATCCTCCAATTTAATAAATCTCACTGGATAGTCATTTACATAAGGCTTTAGTTTGATGCTGAATATAGTCCCCATTATGGGTTCATCTTTTTCTATTTGAATATATAATTTTTTTGATTTTATCAGAGTCCAACCTTTCTGCAAATTCAGAAAAATGTTTACTTCCTTGTTTTCATAATTTCGACCTACATCTATAACATCGGCATGTGTGATATAATTATTTAATTGTTCTTGAGAAAT
>CAISYK010001093.1 GCA_903889605.1 uncultured Bacteroidota bacterium | reverse complement strand
TTTATTTTTTTTTACAAAAACAATCAATCAGTTTTTATTGCAGCCGCTGATTCTACTGGTCACGGTGTACCTGGGGCATTTATGAGTATGATTGGTGCTGGAAAATTAAATGATGCGGTTTCAAAAAGTTCAGATCCCTCAGAAATTTTATCAATGCTCAATATTGGAATCAGAACAGCTCTTAAACAATCTGACAATGATAACTCTACCAGAGATGGAATGGACATAGCTCTTTGTTATGTTGACACAGAAAATTGTTTAGTAAAATATTCAGGGGCAAACCTTCCTATTTGGATTATTCGTAATGGCCAAACAACCTTAGAAGAAATAAAAGGAACAAAGAAAGCAATTGGCGGTTTAACAATTGATACCCAGCATTTCGATACCCACGAAATACAATTACGGCATGGTGACTCTTTATACTTATTTACTGACGGCTACGCTGATCAGTTTGGAGGAGAAAAAGGGAAGAAATTAATGACGAAAAAATTTAAAGAAATTTTACTCGGGATTCAGGACAAGACAATGAAAGAACAAGAAAAATATTTAAATGCATTTATTGAGAACTGGAGAGGAAACAGGGGACAAATTGACGACATTTTAGTGATCGGTGTACGAATGTAGTTTTATATAAGCCATTATTTCTTCTTCATGATTCGGCTCAAACCATTTTATTTCTTTGTCTTTATTAAACCAGGTCATCTGGCGTTTTGAAAACCTACGCGTGTTCTGTTTGATTAAATCTACTGCAGATTTTAAATCCGAATTGTTTTCCAGGTAATAAAACAACTCTTTGTATCCCACTGTTTGCAATGCATTCAGGTGTTTATATGCTTGTAATGATTTTACTTCGTTAAGTAAACCAACTTTCATCATTTCATCAACACGTTGATTTATTCGATTGTAAAGTAATTCCCGGGAAGTGTTAATTCCAATTTTAATAATATTGAAATTACGTTTTTTTGATTCTCCTTTACGCAGTTCAGAGTATGGTTTGCCTGTTGTTAAGCATATTTCAAGCGCACGGCTTAAACGCTGCGGATTTTGTAAATCTACTTTATTATAATATTTAATATCGAGCTCTTTCAAAAGTTTCTGCAGACCTTCAATGCCTTCATTATTCAGAAGGGAATTTATTTTATTTCGTAGTTCCTCATCAGCCTCCGGCAATTCATCGAAGCCTTTGCATACCGCATCAATATATAATCCTGAGCCTCCGACTAAAATTGCTTTTTTATTTATTCTAAATAATTTTTCTAACAAAGAAATTACATCGGTTTCATATTTTCCAACATTATAATCTTCAGTAATAGAGTGGGAATTAATAAAATAGTGCGGCACGCCCAGCATTTCTTCTTCAGTTGGTTTTGCCGTTCCAATACTCATTTCCTTAAAAAATTGACGGGAATCAGCAGATATGATAGGACATTCAAATGCTTTTGCTAACGCGATGCTCAAGACTGTTTTTCCAACTGCTGTAGGGCCAACGATTACTATTAAGTTAGAAACCTCACCACCTGCCCCCTCTCCACTTGGAGAGGGGATTATGGGGTGAGGTAAAGGCGGGGTGATTGGTGTATTATTTATTTTGTTGAATTGTTGGATTGTTGAATTGGCCATTATTTAATCTTCGTCTGCACCGTGCCCAGCAAGATCTTCCAAATCAGAACTTCCGAATTCATCATCTTCGCCGGAAGTTTCCTCTTCGGATGCGTCCGCTGTTTCTTCTTCACCTTCTTCGCCTTCCAATACAGCTATTTCATCATCGCTGTGAGCATTTGTGTATGCTTCATCATCCGCATGCGGTTCATCATCAAACTCTTCATCTTCCAATACAACAGGTACTATATTTGACTTTTTGTATTGTTTAGGTGCATCCCCAATAGTTTTTACACATATAGGATATTCTATTTTGGCATCGTCAAGCTGTATTTTTATTAATTCAACCAAAAAAGTCCAGGCTGTTTTGGGATCATACGTGTAAACAAATTTTTGATGAGGATCTTCAATTAATGAAGCCATTTTGCATTTGTTCATTTGACGCACAGCAACATCAGTTTTATGGTTGCTGCTGCCGTCATTATTAAACGGCTTGAGTTTTATTTCATCACCTTTATGCCAATAATTATCACTTATGTAAAAAGAAGCATCATGTATGTTATCAAAGCCAATTGATTTCATAATCACATTATGAAAATCCTCGAAATTTTGAATTGATTTGATTTCAATTTCGCGGTAAATTTCTTCGTAGTCTTCAAACGATACCCTAAAGCGATAGACGGCCATTTTTTTTGAATTGTTAAATTAAGAATTAATGCAAACAAAAATAATAAATATGTTTTGATTTTTTAAGAGAAAGTCGAATTTTATAAAAGTTTATATCGATAAATACTTTTTGCTGGGTTAAATAAAACAAGAATAATTTTTAGAGAGCCGTCTCCGTCAATAATAATTCTTTATAGCTGAGCAGCAAAAGTAGAATTACTAAATTAAAAATTGTTTGCTGAAAAATTGTAACAATGTTTAAATTGTTAAATTGCTTTTAAGTCCTAATTTTTCACCTTCTGTGATCATAAATTTAAACGCCTCAGAGTATTCGTTTTTAATAACACCATCCAAAATAGCTTCACGAATAGCATTTTTAATGATGCCTACTTCTCTGCCTGGCTTAACATTAAATGTTTTCATTATATCTGCGCCGTCAATAGGCGGCTGCCAATTTCGTATATTATCTTTTTCTTCAATTTCTTTGAGCTTTCGCCGAACCAATTCAAAGTTTTTCAAATACTTTTGAACTTTATATTCGTTTTTTGAAGTAATATCTGCTTCGCAAAGTTTCATTAAATCATCAATATCATCACCAGCCTCAAATAATAATCTGCGGACTGCACTGTCTGAAACTTCGCTTTTTGCAAGCACAATCGGGCGCAGATGCAGCATTACGAGTTTCTGCACGTACTTCATTTTTTCATTAAGCGGGAGTTTTAATTCTGCGAAAATGGTAGGAACCATTCGTGATCCTTTATCTTCATGCCCGTGAAATGTCCAGCCGTGGCCAGGTTCAAAACGTTTTGTCTGAGGTTTGGCTATGTCATGCAAAATAGCTGCCCAGCGGAGCCATAAATCATCTGTAGTTTTACAAATATTATCAAGTACCTCTAAAGTATGGAAAAAATTATCTTTGTGGGATTGACCGTTTCTATTTTCAACACCATACAATAATGCCATTTGAGGGAAAATATGACGCAGCAGTCCTGTATCAAACAATAATTTAAAACCAATAGATGGAACAGGGGCAAGAATGATTTTATTTAATTCATCAGTGATACGTTCCTTTGAAATAATTTTTATCCTATCCTTATTTTTCGCAATACTTTCAAGAGACTTTGGTTCAATAGTATAATCAAGCTGTGAGGCAAAACGAACGGCGCGCATCATCCGAAGCGGATCATCAGAAAAAGTAATATCAGGATCTAATGGAGTGCGGAGTATTCTGGCTTCCATATCTTTAATTCCATTAAATGGATCAAGTAATTCACCGTAATTGTCTGCACTTAATGAAATTGCCAGCGCATTGATTGTAAAATCCCTGCGGTTTTGATCATCTTCAAGTGTGCCGTTCTCAACAATAGGTTTACGGCTTTCGGAGCGGTATGATTCCTTTCGTGCACCAACAAATTCTATGTCATAATCTTCATAAACAATTTGCGCCGTGCCGAAGTTTTTATACACATTTACATGATACTTATTACCTAATTTTTTTGCCGCCCGCTGTGCCAGATCAATACCGCTTCCTATTACCGTAATATCAATATCTTTACATGGCCTGTTCAGCAGTAAATCTCTGACCCAGCCGCCAATAACATAGGCAGGCATATTCATCTCAGCAGAGCATTCCGAAATAATCTTAAAAATAGGATGAGTTAATTTTGTTTTCAAGGCTAATTAGAAACTTAATGTTTTTTGATAATTATTAAATTGAAAAAAATCTACTTTATTTGTATCTCTCCCTCAGGCATCTCATATTTGCTTGCTTTCAAAAAGTTTTATTCCGCACATGGTCTGCAAAAAAACAGTTTATTTCATAAATAAAGTGCGAAAAGCAATTGCATTAGGTATAAATATTCCGCTCTAAATTTACAATGTTTTTGATTCATTCAGGCACTTTTTTTGTCTTAATGAGTATGCCGATTCTCTTTTCGTATATTTTTCGTATTTTAGCATCCGATTAAAATTTTGAACGATGAATTATTTAGATTTTGAAAAACCTATTGCTGTTCTTTTCGAACAGTTGGAAAAAGTAAAACAAGTTGGAGAAAAAAGCGGTGTTGATATTTCACAACCAATTTCTGAAATTGAAGAAAAGATAAAAGCGGCTCGTATCGAAATATACAGCAAGCTTACCCCTTGGGAACGTGTGCAGGTTTCCCGTCACCCTGACAGGCCTTATACTTTAGCTTATATTGATTACATTACCGGCGGTACTTTTATGGAACTTCATGGCGACCGTACAGTAAAAGATGATAAAGCAATGGTGGGCGGTTTTGGCAGTGTTGATGGGAAAACAGTAATGTTTATTGGCCAGCAGAAGGGTATTAACACTAAAATGCGGCAGATACGCAACTTTGGTATGCCGAACCCTGAAGGCTATCGTAAAGCATTACGCTTAATGAAATTAGCGGAAAAATTCAACAAACCTATTGTTACTCTAATTGATACTCCAGGTGCTTATCCAGGTTTGGAAGCCGAAGAGCGCGGACAAGGTGAAGCTATTGCGCGGAATTTATTGGAAATGTCGCAGTTAAAAGTTCCTGTTATTTGTATAGTTATCGGTGAAGGAGCATCAGGCGGTGCATTGGGTATTGGTATCGGTGATAAAGTATTGATGCTTGAAAATACCTGGTATTCAGTTATCTCACCTGAATCATGTTCATCAATATTGTGGCGGAACTGGAACAATAAGGAAAGGGCCGCAGAAGCTTTAAAATTGACTCCAAAAGATATGCTGGAAAATAAATTGATTGATGGTATTATTAATGAACCAATAGGCGGAGCGCATACCAACCACGAAGAAATATTCAAAACTGTAAAAGAGGAAATTATAAAACACATTGCAGAATTAGAGAAATTAAAACCAAAAAAACGTGTTCAGGAGCGTATTGAAAAGTTTTGTGCAATGGGTGTGGTAAATGAGGAATTACCTGTGTTGGATCCAGAGAAAAAAGAAAAAACTACTACGATATAAACCTGAGTTTGATTGTTAATTTAGGCTAAAGCCCTACAATAACGGAGTTTATTAAATCCACTCCTTAAAAGGCGTGGATATTATTTCAAAACAATTTAATAATCTGCATAGATTGTTGCCGCGGTCTTCAGACCGTGGTAGAATAACAAGCAATTTTATTGGGCTTTAGCCAAAACATTTTCGTATTATTAATCGAACTCAGGATATAAGTAAGAATCTATTTTTTTGGAAAAATAGTTAATTCAGCTGGTGTGGTCAATAACTATAACCCATTTGCCTGCTATCTTTTTCCATAATAGGGTGTAATATCCTCCGATATCACCTTTTTCCCGTTTCAGATCCCATTTCCCGATTACATAACAAGTGGTTTCTGAAAGCTGCTCTGTGCTGATAATTGAAAAAATCAATTCACCCATATTTGCTTTATCAGGATAATTTTTTTTGTAATTATCTATCGTGTTTTTCCATCCATATGTTATTCCATTCTTACCGATAAACCTTAAGCTGTCGCTGTTCCAATATGCTGCCATAAATCCGTCAATATCTCCTTTGTCCCAGGCCTGCTCCTGTTCATGCATTATTTTTCCGATGGCTGATTTTATATTATTTTCAGTTTGAGAATAAAATTTGTTTGAAACCAATGATATTGAGAGTATTATTAAATATTTTTTCATTTAATGAAATTTTTAAAAAAATAAGGCGTTGAAACACTAGATAACCGCTGCAGAGGCCAAAATG
>CAISYK010001092.1 GCA_903889605.1 uncultured Bacteroidota bacterium | reverse complement strand
ATCAACTTCATTATTATTAAATTCGCGGAAAGCATCATTTGTATTTATTCTATTGCGTTTTGTAATCACTCCCTGAAAGCGTTTTACAGATGCTTTACTTTCATCAATTTTACCCAGGAAACGATTAAATTTATTTTTACGCTCAGGGGAACAATAGCCCAAACCATTGGTTGTTTCATCATTACTATAACCGCCCTTTTTACTAATGATAATATTCATGGGCTTTGGTGAGAAATAAAAATCCAATTCCACGCCGAACATTTTATTAATCCTGACACTCTGAATTTCATTAAGGCTTGTATAGCCGTATTCGGCATTCTGCATATCACCGTTTAAAATGCAGTAACCCCAAATGGTATCATGTCCATCCCATTCGATTACATACCAATCAGTACCGCCGATAAAGAAATGCGCTTTAGCAACGGCGAACTCTGAAAACTTCTTAGGCTCTTCGTACTTCGGTAAATCCTTTTTGTATTTGTTAAATTCTTTTTCTGTAGAATAAAGTTTGGGGATATCCTCAATTTGTTTGTTCAGCCGTTCAATTATTTCGTGCAGCTCATCATTGCCGATTACAGCGGACTGCTGAATCTTTGGCATAAACTTTTTAAGTTTTGGCGATAAGTCTTTTATCTGCACACCGCTTTTAGACTTGTTTTTAACCGGCTTTGCATCAAAGCCGGAAACTAAATTTAATTGAAGCTCGTATTTGCGCCCGGTAACTTCATTCACTGAAAAACCTGCTTTGCGTATTTTCTGAATAATGTAGTCAATAGGGGAAATACTGATACCGGTGCTTACCCTTTCAATCTTTTCCTGAATAGCCATGTACTTCATTTTGCCGTCTGGTGAAAGGTCGGCAAGGGGAATAGTTTTATAAGTGCTTTTACCTTCCGAATCTTTTTCGGTGAAACGTAAAACGCCGTCAAGCCCTTTTTGAAGCACGACTGCAAAATCAGCATTAATGGTTTCACCTTCCTCTACCCCTAAATCCTCAAGGAAACTGCCCATAGTATTCGCAAACGCAATTACAGGTTTGCGCCCGGCTTTTAAGTCAATGATAGCTTCATCAGCAACGGCATCAGCTTTAATGCTCATAAGCATTTGATTGATAACATTAAATATTTTGCTGAAATACGGCTGGTTATCAATACCTGCTTTACTCGTTCCTTTGCGCCCTTCCACTTCTTTATATTCGGCAGCTGCAATGTCATCCATATTGTCAAATACAGGCTTCAAATCTGTTGACTGAAATTCAATAATATCGCGGATAATATCAGTTACGCTGTCTGCAATTTCGCAGTGTCTTTGTTCCAATGCATCCAGTGTAATATATTTTACTACTATTCCATCCAGCGTGCGTTCCCTGCGCATCATTTGTCCTTCTTTTACCAATTGGGAGGAAAGTATTTCCTGCAATGCCACGCCACCGGATGTGATAGCGGCAACCAATTCGTCAGAAGTCATATTGGCATCGCTCATTGCGGTTTTCATAGCGTAAATCGGCATATTATCAGGACGCTTTGCGAATGTTGCTGATAAAAATGTAACGCCTATTGTTTGTGCGACAATACCCTGCAAAACCTGACCTGTGTTCGATGCTCCGGAGGCGTTATGCGCTTCGTCAATAATCATTATATTGTCTTTGGCAATCTGCGTAATGTATTTTGACTTTTCGCTAAGTGCAACAAGCTCCCCGGTTTTCTTATCGGTTTCGTTGACTGCAATTTGTGAATATGTAAGCATTACAAAATCACAATCGGCAGGTACTTTTAAACTTTGGAAGATTGATTTTTGCCGTCCCTGTTCCAGCGCCTGATGGAGTATGTTGCCGTCCTCATCTTTGATGTTGGTTTTTGCATCTTTGCCGTTAACAATGAAAGGCTTCAAGTGTGCGCTGCCAATGGCCATTAAATCGCGGTACAAATCTGAAAATAGGTTTGGTTTTTCTGTGATGAAAATAGGTTTTAATCCCCGGTGTACCCCATAACGAATAATTGCAGCTGCCTGCCGTCCTTTTCCTATACCAGTCTGGTCACCAATAATAAGGGCTTGCCCTTTTGCTTCAATATTGTAAATAGCTAGTGCTACGCCGTCAATTTGTTCGGATGCAAGGGCTTTGCATAGTTCCGCGTTAGAGCGGTATCCCAAACGGTCAATAACAAAGTCATTGATATTGCCGCCTACTGCTTTTTTTACTGTGTCCAAAGCCTGCTGCATTTCAAATGCCATGCTGTCCGGCACATCAACATTCAATGAGTAGTTATCAATGCTGTCTGATGCAGAAATGTAAGGCGCTCCGATCATGTTAAATTCTTTGGCAAGTTTAAGGGATTTGTTTTTAGTCATTGGAATTTGGTATAATATTTGTAATTTTGTATCAGCACTTGTTTGTTAGGGCAGTATCCTATCAATAAAATTGTTGGTGAGTATCGTTTCAACAATTCCAAGTGTTTTTTTCTTTGATATAGGCCTTAAATCAAAAGCAGATAACACAAACTGTTTCTTTTTTCCAAACCATTCTTTAGTTACGATTATGCGGAAAGCTTTCCCATCAAAAATTATTTTTTTAGAATCTGAATGCTTTATATTGAACTCTCCAAACTGAACTATAATTGGGATAAAGTCTTCAATCTTAAATCCAAGTTCTTTTATTTCTCTTTCGTGTTTTTCTATTATGTGCTTTAACCCGAAGCCTGTATTTGTTTTTGGGTTATGTTCCCCCCAAACAATATCAATATATCCAATATCAGCGCGAAACAAGGCTTCTGTACATTCACCCTGTTTTACTTTGATTAAATGTTTTATGGCTTCTTTTGGCTTACCTTTAAATTGTTTATATTTTGGGCTGAACGGAGAACCCAAACTAATCAATTCCAATTCTAACATCAAAGCTTCAGCCTCCAGTTCAAGTTCAGCTGAAGTAAAGTTATTTTTGTCTGTATCGGCTAAGGGAATAAATTTTGTTACCCGGTTGTATAAATCTTCGAAAGAATAAACCGTAATATCTCTTTTTGCATTGTATAACGGCGGGTATCCTTCCGGCTTTGCTTTGCGCCCGTCAATTAAAATCAAACGGACATTAAAAGCTGTTCCCTGACGGCTGTATAATTTATGTCCGTCAATGTTTATGCAGTCAAGCACATTATAATATTTATTGAGGTATGCAAAAAAAGTTCTGTTTTTTCCGGCTTGTATCCTGCCTTTGTCATCCCATGCAGTATGGCCGCCTATTATGAGGGCAGCGCGCCCAGAATTTTTCATTGTGTCCAATGCCCGGATGCACATTACATGGTCGAGTACGTCAAATTCAAATTCATTTATTTTAACAGTTTCGCATTTACCGAAAGGAGGGTTACTGACAACGGCATCAAATGATTTTATGAAGGGGAAAGGTTTTGTCGCATCCTGATTATAAACTTTGAAGAAACCCTGCTCATCCAAATTACTTCTGCGGACTTCATCAATTTCATTCACTGCAAAATTGTGTGCTTCGGATGCAATGGTCAATAGGCCGTTCCCTGCTGATGGTTCAAAATAAAATCCTTCTTTATCTATTCCGCAGAAGATACCTGCAATAAAACCAATTGGGGCAGGGGTTGAATACTGCTGTAAAAGCATACTTTGACTTGTACGGTGACTAAGTGTAACCTGTTTATTATATAAGTCCACTATGCTCATAAAACGCTCATAAACGGATAAATCCTGATGCGCCAGCCTGCGGGCTTCCAAAACTATTGCAAGTTCTGTAAATTCTTTTACTGTGTTTTTGTCTGTAATACCAAATGATGCGGCTATCCGTTCAACTGATGTTTTATTATGTTTAACATCATTCGCCAAATCTTCGCGCATACGCCGTATAAATTGGTTTTTCTGCATTTAGAAATGTATTGGTATTCGTACATTAAAAACCCTTATTGCTTCGATTGTAATAGCTCCCACAGCGGCACCTATCAGCATATCGCGCAGTCGGTTGCTTTTATCTTCCTTAACTGTAAAAGTCTGCAGCTCTTTTGTTTCGGTATGTGGATTAAGATTTAGTATTGATACTTCCGGTGTTTTACGTTTGAATATTCCGTTACTCTTCCAGGCCTGGACTAAATTAAATTCATTGAAAACTTTATATTCAACAGCAAATGAATCTTTATCTGCTTTGATACTGAACCTTTCCCATTTGTCGCTGTAACAGGTAGTGTATTGAGGATATACATAAGTAATTGAATCAATTATTACTGTATCACCGGAAGTAATATATTGAATTGGGGCTGTGAAATTATTGGAGGTTACATTGCTCAAATATGTTGCGCTGATAGTAAGCTTGTCAACCATGCGCTGCAGCTTTCCTATTGCTGAACTATCGGCTGCTTTCATTTTTTTGAAATCAGCAACAGCGGAATACAGCAAAGCATTAGATGCCTTTTCCTGACCTTGTATATTTCGTTCTTTGTGCAGGCTATCCTGTGCGGATTCATACAAAGTAATTAAATTGTCGGCACGTTTAGTTTCCCTGCATCCTGCACGAAGACATACGGCAAGTATCAATATAATTGCCGCGTATATAAAATCTCTTTTTTCCATTTTGCTTATAATTTATCTTCAGGTGCAATTAATTTTTGAATTTTAGAAAGGATTACTATTGGCAGGAAACCGCTCAAAAAGGCGTGAATTTTATAGAACGCTGCACCGGATGGGGACTGAACGCCCAAATACTGCACAAGGTCTTCTGCCATCAATAGGGATGAAAAACCGCCGATGATTGTAATAAATATTACAATCCAATTGTCTTTTATAAAAAACCCTAAACTAAAAGGTATTTTATCCTTTTTCAAAGCCAATAATGTAAATAATAATTT
>CAISYK010001091.1 GCA_903889605.1 uncultured Bacteroidota bacterium | reverse complement strand
GCTGATGGCAAAATCTTCTGAGCTAATTAATAAAATAGTCAGCAAATCGCCCGAGGCAATAACAGGTGTAATCAACAGTATAAATGCTTTTTTTGATAATAAAACAGATGGGTTTGCCGCCGAAACTGAAGAATTTGGAAAATGTTTTGCCAGCGAAGATTTTAAGGAAGGAACAAGGGCATTTATAGAAAAAAGAAATGCTGTTTTCGCAGGAAAATAATTTAGTTCAAAAATATACGTTGGATAGTCTAAGTTTAATCAATTTTAAACGGCTTCCCAAACTTTCAAACTTTAAACTTTCAAACTTTCAAACTTTCAAACTTTAAGTTGAACCCACTAAAAAAACTTGCATCACAAACCGCTATTTATGGACTGCCGACCATTGTCGGGCGTTTGTTGAATTATTTTCTTACTCCTCTTTATACTTACAAGTTTTCTACTGCTGAATTCGGCGATGTTACTTCGGCTTATGCTTATGTTTCTTTTCTGCTTGTTTTTTTAACGTATGGTATGGAAACTACTTTATTTCGATTTTCACAATCTGAAATCGAAAAAGAAAAAGTTTATTCAACAGCCTTGATATCTTTATTTGGATCGTCTTTAACTTTTGTCATAATTACTGTTTTTTTTGCAGGCAATATTGCCGAAACACTTAAATTTTCGGGGCATCCTGAATACATTATTTATTTTGCACTCATTTTAGGATGCGATGCCTTTTCAGCAATCCCATTTGCAAAACTCCGCCAGCAAAACAAAGCAAAGCGGTTTGCAGTAATTAAATCACTGAATATTGCTGTCAATATAGGACTGAATTTATTTTTTATTTGGTTTTGCAAATCAGTTTATGAATCTCAGCAATCGGCATTCAAACCATTTGTTGATATGGTTTACAATCCGGCAATAGGTATAGGCTATATTTTTATCTCAAACTTATTTGCAAGTGTAATTACTCTGCTTTTATTAAGTCCTGAAATTATTTCTGTAAAATGGAAGGTTGATCCTGAACTGTGGAAACGAATGATGAAATACGGCCTTCCTTTATTAGTCGCAGGTTTAGCCGGCATGGCCAATGAAACACTCGACCGTGTTTTAATCCCGCTTCTTCTTCCGGAAGAAATTGCTAAAAGCCAAAACGGTATATATGGGGCATGTTATAAGATTGCAATACTTATGACCATATTTATTCAAGCCTTTAGATTTGCTGCCGAACCATTCTTCTTCAGCCATTCTAAAGAAAAAGATTCTAAAAAAACATATGCTGACATAATGAAATATTTTGTTATTATCTGCTCCATTATATTCCTTGGAACAATGATGAATATGCCATGGATTCAGTATTTCGTTGGTGAAAAATTCAGAGCAGGCTTGGGTGTTGTGCCGATTTTACTGCTTGCCAATTTGTTTCTCGGTATTTTTATCAACCAGTCTATTTGGTACAAACTAACCGGCCAGACCGGTTATGGAGCAATGCTCACTATTTTTGGAGCCGTAATTACAATTTCACTTAATATTTATTGGATTCCGCGGATTGGATACATGGGGTCCGCCTGGGCCACCCTAATTTGTTACGCTTCAATGATGATAGTCTCGTATTTTTGGGGTAATAAACATTACCCTGTTAATTATGATTTAAAACGCATTTTGGGGTACTTAGGATTATCCGTAACTTTGTACTTTATCAGTGTTTTAATCAAAACTGAATCAGCGGCAATTAATTTATTTTTGAATAATTTAATGCTGTTGGGTTTTGCCGGCGCTGTATGGAAAATGGAAGGTAAAAACCTGATAAAAAAAGCAAGCTGACATGTTTTAGGCATGTTTTGCAATTCAAAGTAAGTAAAATCAAAGATTTGCAGGTTTATACATATTAGTTATTTGTACTCATAAAATGAAAATAAAAATTATCAATAAATCAAAACACGAATTACCAAGCTACGCTACAAATGCCGCGGCAGGAATGGATTTGCGCGCAGACCTTGAAGAACCAATTGTTTTAAAATCTCTTGAAAGAACATTGGTAGCTACAGGTTTGTTTTTGGAAATTCCGCAGGGATATGAAGCACAAATCCGGCCAAGAAGCGGATTAGCATTTAAAAATGGATTAACCGTACTCAACTCTCCCGGCACTATTGATGCTGATTATAGAGGCGAAATAAAAGTAATTTTAGTAAATCTTTCCAATCAGGATTTTATTATTAACGATGGTGAACGGGTAGCCCAGATGGTCATAGCAAAACACGAGCAGGCAGAGTGGATTCAAGTAGAACAATTAATTGAAACAAGCCGGGGTGCAGGAGGTTTCGGAAGTACTGGAACGAAATAAATAAGTCTGCTGTTCTCCGCAATGTGCTGTGAAAATACGAGCAGGTAATATTTGTATTCTTTTTTTATCCCCAAAGAATATAAATTGAAGTTTAAAATATTTAAACACAAAAGCTCCTCCCATTTGGGGAATTAGGGTGGGGCTGGCAAGGCTTTTTAATATGAAAATAATTATTCCAATGGCAGGAATGGGCAAGCGCATGCGCCCTCACACACTTACAACACCAAAACCTTTGATTCCGATTGCGGGAAAACCTATGGTGCAGCGCATTGTTGAAGACATAATCAAAGTGTGCGACGAACCTGTTGATGAGATAGCTTTTGTTATTGGACATTTCGGGAAAGAAGCAGAAAATAATTTGATTGATGTTGCTGAAAGCCTTGGGGCAAAAGGAAGCATTTATTATCAGGATCAACCGCTTGGTACGGCACATGCCATTATGTGTGCAAAAGATTGTTTAACAGGGAAAGTCCTTGTTGCCTTTGCAGATACTCTTTTCAAAGCAGACTTTAAAATGGATTCTTCACAGGAAGGAATTATTTGGGTTCAGAAAGTAGATGATCCTAAACCTTTTGGTGTTGTTAAATTAGACTCCAACAATGTGATAACCGACTTTGTTGAAAAACCTCAGGAATTTGTTTCAGACCTTGCCATTATTGGCATCTACTATTTTAAAGACGGCGGATATCTGAAAAGAGAACTGCAGTATTTACTTGACAATGACATTAAAGAAAAGGGCGAATATCAGCTCACCAATGCCCTTGAAAATATGAAAGCTAAGGGAACTAAATTTACACCAGGTAAAGTAACTGAATGGCTTGATTGCGGAAATAAAGATGCTACAGTTTATACAAATCAGCGTATTTTAGAATTTAATAAAAAGGCTGTACGTAAATCCAGCTTTATTAATCGTAACTCTTCAATCATAGAACCTTGTTTTATCGGCGAAAATGTACAATTGTTAAATTCAACTGTTGGGCCGCATGCATCTATTGGAGATAACAGTATAATTGAAAATTCTTCTGTTAAAAACTGCATTATTCAAACAAACTGCAAAATTAAAGATGCCGAAGTAAGCAATTCAATGATTGGCAGTTTTGCTGAATATACAGGCAAGTCCAACAATTTAAGTATTGGTGATTACAGTACAATAAAATAAACAGGGAAAAGTCTATTCGAAGGTCACTTGAGCGATAATGCTCCCCTTAAGCCCACCATTACAGCGAGAGTTCGGAAAGTAAAAAATAAGAAAAGAAATGAAAAGGATAAAAGATAAAGTCAGTATGAAGCAGTTCAGCGTATCTCAGCTATCTATAGGAGCGGGGATTAATTGGCAAGGCTTTAGGCTGGGTATGAGCTTCATTTTGTTGTTTCTTTTATTTATTTCGTGCAGAACATCTCACACTATAAAATCATCTTCGGCGAAGCAGGGAGAAACTTCTAAGTCCAGCAAGGCACAAGGCAAACAATTGTCGGGGAAAGAAAGAGTTGATTTCGAATACCTGTTTTTTAATGCCGACAGGGAAAAAATTTTAGGTAATTATGATTTAGCGGAAGTATCACTGCTGCAGGCTTTAAAAATATATCCAAACAGTGCGGCAGCCATGTATGAACTGGCAAATATTTACGCTTATAAAAACAATAAAAAACAATCCTTATTTTACAGTAAAAAGGCTGCCGGAATTGACCCGGAAAATATCTGGTATCAATTACTCTATATAGACTGTTTAAAAGATAATAAACAAGCTTCTGAAGTTATACCAATTTATCAAAAATTGCTTAAAGATCATCCAGGCCGGATTGATTTTTATAATGAACTAGCCAATGCCTACCTGTTTTTGAACAAAACCACGGAAGCGTTAAAAACATATGATAAAATTGAAAGTCTTATTGGCGTTGCAGAAGATGCGTCAATGCAGAAATTTAAAATTTACAAGTCTTTAAATAATTTTGATAAGGCTCATGAAGAGATACAAAAACTAATTAATACATTTCCCAAAGAAGGTAAATATTACGGAATATTGGGCGAATTATTCCAGGAGAAAGGTCAAAGTGAAAAAGCTTTGGCAGCCTATAACGATTTGCTTAAAGTGGATCCTCAAAACGCCTATGTTCATTTATCATTAGCGGATTATTACAGAAGTCAGAAACAAAATGAAAAAGCATTTGAGGAAATAAAAATTGCTTTTAAAAGCAAAGATTTAAATATTGACGCAAAAGTAAAAATACTGCTGTCTTATTACTCTATTACTGAAAAGTATTCAGAGCTGAAAGCTGATGCCGATGAGTTATGTAAAATAATTGTGGAGGTACATCCCGATGAGGCAAAAGCTTTTTCTATATATGGTGATTTTTTATACCGTGATAAAAAAATGGAAGAAGCCAGAACGCAATATAGGAAAGCGATAGCTCTTGATAAAGAAAAATATGCACTTTGGAATCAATTGCTGATCATTGAATCGGAACTAAATGATTTTGTTTCAATGCAGAAAGAAAGCAAAGAAGCAATGGAGTTATTTCCAAATCAAGCCTTACCATATTTTTTTAACGGAGCGTCGAATATTCAGCTTAAAAACTACAAAGAAGCGGTTGAGGTGCTTAATGAAGGGAAAGAATTTGTCTATGACGATGCTGTTATGACACAATTTTATTCCAACATCGGTGATGCTCAAAATCAGTTGAGAAATTATGGGGCTTCTGATTCTGCTTACAGCAAAGCATTAGAAATTGATCCCGGCAATGTTTATGTTTTAAATAATTATGCTTATTACTTGTCGTTACGTAATACTAATTTAGAAAAGGCGGAAGCAATGTCAAAAAAAAGCAATGAAATTGAACCTAAAAATAGTTCCTATCAGGATACATACGGATGGATTTTGTACCAGATGAAAAAATACGATGATGCTAAAGTTTGGATAGGTAAAGCGATAGATGGAGGAGGTAAAAACAATGGAATACTGCTGGAACATTACGGCGATGTTTTGTATAAGCTCGGTGAAACAGAAAACGCTCTGAAATATTGGATGGATGCGAAAAAAACCGGCAATACAACTGATTTTATTGATAAAAAAATCTCTGACAAAAAGCTTTATGAATAACCGCTTGTTTTATTTTATTGCTTTTGTTTTTGACTCTTTGAGAAAGCCATTTATTGTTTTTTTTCTGACAATTACTATTTTAATTTCCTGTAAACCGCAGCAAAAAATTTCCGCTAATAAAAGTAAGTGCATTTTAGATTATAAAAACGCAAAAACACTCACCGCAAATTTAAAATCTAACGAATTTTATTTTGACAGGCTTAATGCAAAGCTCAGTGCAGAAACATATATTGACAGCACTTATAATTCGTTTACGGTTTCGCTTCGTATGAAAAAAGACAGCGTGATTTGGATGTCAATTTCAAGATTGGGAATAGAAGGAGCCAGAGTACTTATAACAAGGGATTCTGTGAAATTCTTTAACCGTATGGGTAATAATTATTTTAAGGGCGACTTCACATTTATCAGTAAATATTTAAATTCCCAGTTGGATTTTGAAATGCTGCAGTCTTTATTGGTAGGCAACAGCGTGGCGTTTTATAATGAAGATGAAAAAATAAAATCCGGAGTTGATAATTGTCATTACACACTTGGAACTATCCGAAAATATAAACTCCGCCGTGTAATGGAAAAAGGAAAGGAGCTGAAAGAGCCGGCACAAAGTATTTATATGATACCGGAAACGTTTAAAATTTCACGTATTTTATTTTACGAATTTAATCCCGACCGAAGCCTTGATGCAGGTTACTCTGAATATACAAATGTTGACTCTGTACAATTGTTTCCGCTGCAGATTAATTATAATATTAAAGCCCAGAAAAATATTAAAATTGATATTCATTATACTAAACCCCGGTTAAACGAAGACCAAAGTTTCCCATTTAAAATACCGGATAATTATGAGCAAATTACAAACAAAGATAAACAATAGCAGACATTT
>CAISYK010001090.1 GCA_903889605.1 uncultured Bacteroidota bacterium | reverse complement strand
TTTTATGTATTAACGGATAAAAAATTGCATTTTAGGTTTAGGAATTGATCACTTCACTGGAAAACTCCTTTTGCTCAATTCTTCTTGTGTAAATTCAATTGGAGAAATGCTTCTATCAATTGTACGTTCTTTAGGGTCTTTAAGCAGCTGCAAAGCTAACTCTTTAAACTTAGTTTGAAAAGCGGCAAGTGCCCATTCGCCAAAAACAGTGTGACCGCCTTCATACAGCTGACATTGATATTCCTCATAAGTTGTAACATAACCGCAATACGCATTAGCATAAGGCGAAACAATAACTTTTTTAATTCCTCGTTTTTTCAAAACATCCAGGATAGTGTCTCTTAAACGGTATCCGGCAACAGTGGTAATTTCTCCGGGAAAAGCTGCAATAGCTAATTCTCCGATAATAATTATCTGCAGCGGCAGCACTTCTGGTATCCATGGCTTATCCAGCGCACCTTTTCTGTGCTGTTCTTTGAATGTAGTTATACCTTTATCTACAAAGGAAGGAATAATCATATTTTTTATATCGGATGTACCCAATACCCTTCTTTCCCCGGTTTCGAAAAAGATATCTTTTTTTCCATGAATTTTATATTTATCATGAATCTTTTTACGTTCGGCAGCCGGAAGAAATGCAGCTTTTATAAATTCATAATTTTTTACAGAACGGGAAAGGAAACGGGAAACCGCTCCAAGTGCATCACTCATCCCGCGTGCTTCTGCAGTGCCAAGAAAGAAAGCAACTCCATGGCAGGCCGCGCCGGTAGTAACATCTTGTCTATTAGTAAATTCAGTGCCTGGTTTAATATTTGAAAAATCAGCATACATCAGCGCGCTGTCAATATTACTATTCAATGGCTGATTTTTTATGGCTGTATCGTAAATTTCTTTAGCTTTTGTATACTGCAGTTTGCCGTTAAATCTAACACTTTCATAGTCATCTTCAAATTTCCCGCGCATCCACTTTTTCTTTTTGTCCCAGATAAAATTTGGGCTCACATCACCGCAGCTTCCCTGTGCAAATACAGCAATGAAATTTTTTAAACTGCTGTCCGTACGAATATCCTCTTCAAAATAAGTAGAAGCATATCCCTTATTGTCATTACAGATTTTATGATTATCGTTTGAAATACTTGTTGTATGAACCCCGAACCAATTGAGCATTCCGATTTTTTCACCATTCACCCCATCCATTCTTAACAAAGTCATCTCCCGGTCAACCGCGAGATGGGTTTTGTTTTCATCAACCTTGGTTACTTCCGGATTTGTGTTGTATGCCTTTATCGATCGGTTAAATGCAACTTCCAAATGAGGTTCAAACAATCCTTTGTTCAAATAAATGTTTGCCGGCAGCATAGTTGATTCGGCCTTTACAATAGCCTCTACTATACCATTAACAACAGTATTATATACTTCGGGGACAAATCCAGGAATGGTTAAATTATAAAACGCATAATGCGAGTACCCTCCGGGGGCGCTATGCGTATGCTGGGCTGTTAACATCACATTTTCAAAAGTATATCCGAATTGAGGATATTTTTCCTGCAGCATTTTTACAACACCGTTCTTGACAGAAATAGTAATAAAACAAATTTCGGCGTTTACAAATACAATTTTTTTTGATGATGAAGTTTCCTTGATTACAAAAGCCCTTGCAGATAAATGTGTATCTATTTCCTCAACGGTATTGAAGTGCATACCGTACCCCATCATACCAACGTTTTTCTTAAAAG
>CAISYK010001089.1 GCA_903889605.1 uncultured Bacteroidota bacterium | reverse complement strand
GAATACATACAGCACAAAAAGTTTTGACCCTCAAAAAGTTGCTGATTTATTCAAAACCAATGCATTTAAAAGCAGCAATGGTGTTTCAAAAAAAGAAACTTCTTCTAAATAATTGAAAAACATTTTGACAATAAAGCAGCAGGCAATAAATTGTTATAAAATTGACTGCTGCATAATTGCCTAATTAATTTAATGACCAATTTAAAAATAGAAAAGATGAACATCACATTAAACGAAAAAGCAGAAAAAATCAAAAATAGTATTAAGGGCACTGCTGAAAAATCAAAAGAAACAATCAGAGAAATTATTGTTTCAAACACCAAACATATTGGTGAAGCTCTTGATTCTAATAAAAAAATTGTTGATTCTATTAAAGAGAAATTGAACCAGCAGGAAATAGAAGACTCTGTTACCGACACTCTGAAAAGCACCTTTGGAAAATCAGTGGAGTTAGCAGAAGACGCTTTAGACAGCATTATAAATTCATATACCAGACAAATGGAAATGAATGTTGATTTCAATACAAAATTAGTTGATGCCCTTAAAGAATCAAACACTGCTAATCCTGAAAAAGTTTTGGAATTAATTCACGAAAATTTCCAAGCTTCGCATCAATTGACCATAAGAAATACAAAAGAAATTCTTGATTTCTATAATAAACATACAAACCTTGCTGTGAATTTTAATGAAAAATTCGGAGAGAGTATAAACGTTCAGATTCAATCATTATATAATATACAAAACAAAGGTCTGAATAAATTTACAAACTGGGCGTCAGAATGGTGGAAACAGGAAAATATTGAGAAAAAAGAAACGGTTTAAATAAGATATTTAAATTTGAAAATTTGGTAATATAATAGTTGGATATACTATTTATATAATTACCAAATTTTCAAATTAATAAGCATGATAATTTGAAAATAATAATTTCCTTTTCAAATTAATGACAAATCATTTCTGATCAAATTTCCAAATTAAAAACACAACCAAACAAAATGAAAAAAATCATGATAAAAAATTACAAATCAAACAGCAAAAAAAGTTTTTTACTGTTCTTTAATGCAATTGTACTGTATTTTTTAACAATCTCAAACATTGCATATGCACAAAAGAAACCTGCACCTGACAAACTTCTTGCAGGAAAAATATTTACAATAGAACTTGCTGCACAAGGTAAAAAAGCCGGAGACCCTGAAGCTGATGAGATAAGCTTTAAATCAGATAAGTTTACATCAAAACTTATGAAGACAGATGAAAAGTTCGCTCCTTCGGCATATACTGCTGTACTTGATACCGCTGATGCTGCAAATAAAGTTATAACTTTTGAAAGTGAAAGTAAAAATGCAGGTGAGGAACTTTTAAAATGGACCGGCACAATAACTGGAGAAGACATTGAAGGCACTGCTGTATGGACAAATAAAAAAGGTAAAACAAAAAAAGAGTACACATTTACCGGTTCTTTGAAGGGAAAAAAGAAGAAATAAAATCAATTTGACAATGCGTTAATTTAAGAAACCGCTCCGAAAGGTTTTTTAATAAGAACCTAAATTCTGCAAAAAATGAAGAAAAGTCCGAAACCTGAAATCAAAATGGAAAACAAAAAAAAAACAAATATGGAAGAAATGCAGGAGTTAACAGAGAGTATCGCTAAAGCGAGTCAAAAAATTATATCGAACTATTTTGAAAATAAGTCCGGCGGTAACCATGATAATAGGGATATTGCACAAACATTTAACGAGTTAGGCACCAAAATAATGAACGAGCCTAAAGAAATGGAGAAAGTTCAGGAACTTTACAAAACTTTCTTTAGCAGCCAGCAGGAATTGTGGAAACGAATTACTGAACGTCAGTCAAAACCAACGGAATATAAACCAGTTATCAAACCATCAGATGGCGACAAACGTTTTAAAGCACCTGAATGGGACGAAGCACCATATTACTTTGATTTTGTAAAACAGAGCTATCTTTTAGTTTCGCAATTAATGAAGCAGATCATAGAAACCTCCGAAATAGATGAAAAAGTTAAAAAGAAATTAAACTTTTATTCACAGCACTATATTGATGCATTGTCACCGTCAAATTTCATTGCTACCAACCCGGAAGCAATCAAACTAGCGCAGGAAACAAATGGACAAAGTTTAATAGACGGATTTAAAAATCTATTATCTGATATTGACAAAGGGAAAATCACCCAAACCGACATGTCTGCCTTTGAGGTAGGTGTTAATCTAGCTGTTACTCCTGGAGCAGTTATTTATGAAAATGAATTAATTCAGCTTATTCAATACACCCCTACAACTAAAAATGTAGGCGAAATGCCTTTAGTTATTATACCGCCGTGGATAAACAAATATTATATTCTTGATCTACGCCCCGAAAACTCTTTCGTAAAATATGCAGTTGATCAGGGAATAACAACATTTATTATTTCCTGGAAAAACCCGACACCGGAATTGAAACACATCACTTTTGATGATTATGTTGAGAAAGCCTCATTGAAAGCAATTGAAATCGCTCAGGCAGTTACAAAATCGAAAAAAGTAAATACTTTAGGTTATTGCCTTGGAGGGACTTTGCTTGCAACAACTCTTGCCATTTTAGCTTCAAGAACAAAGAAATCCCAAACTGCCGGCACGGCTATCAAGGAAAACCCTGTTAACTCAGCAACATTCCTGGCAGCAATGGTTGATTTTTCTGATGTTGGTCCTATGGGAGATGTAATTGACAATGCCTTGATAAAAAAGATGGAAAGAGGCGAAATATTAGAAGAAGGTTTGATGCACGGTCATACTATGGAGAAATCCTTTAACCTGATAAGAGCAAATGATTTAGTTTGGAGCTTTGTAATAAACAATTATTTAAAGGGAAAAACACCTACTGCTTTTGATGCTTTCTATTGGACAAATGATAATACAAACCTTCCCGCAAAAATGTATTTGTATTATTTAAAAAATATGGTTTATGAAAATAAATTAAGCAGAAAAAATGCCCTTCGTATATGCAATACTCCAATAGATATTGGAAAGATTGAAGTTCCTGTATATGTTGTTGCTTTCCAGGAAGACCATATTGCACCGCCGCAGACAGCATTCACTACTACAGAGCTTGTAAGCGGACCTGTTGAATTTATATTCGGCGGATCGGGTCACGTAATGGGTGTTGCAAACCCTCCTTCAAAAAAGAAATATGGTTACTATCTTGATGGTCAGCTGGAAAATGGCTTTGATGCCTGGAAAGAAACAGCACAGTTTCATGAAGGAAGCTGGTGGACTGCATGGTCTGAGCGTATTATCAAAAAATCAGGGAAACAAATTCCTGCTGTAAAGACTTTAGGAAATACAAAATTTAAAGTCATAGAACCAGCGCCTGGCAGATATGTGAAAGAAAAATGCAAAACTCATATTCCAAAAAATGTTAAACATTAATCATAGAATTATTTGACACAAAAAAAGTTTCCGGTTTCAAGTTTTAAGTTCGCATTCATAGTGCCTGAACAAGAAACTTGAAACTTGAAACTTTTTTTTATTATTCATATTTTCAATTCGTATATTCGCCCTCGATTTAAGATTTCATTTATTTAATATTTTCATTTTATTTATATATTTTATGAGAGAAAAAAATAACAAAGTAGCATTAGTTACAGGTGGTACAGGCGGAATGGGTACTGCTATCTGCGAAAGATTATATAAAGATGGATATACCGTAGTTGCCAATTATAAAGATTTTACCAAGGCAATGAAATGGAGGGAAGAAGCAAAGAAATGGAGAGAAGATCAATTTAAAATGGGTTTTGATTTGAAAATTGTTCAGGGTGATATTTCGAATTGGAAATCTGCTGAAAAAATGATGAAGCAGATAACTGATGAGATCGGACCTGTTGATGTTTTGGTTAATAATGCAGGCATAACAAGAGATTCTGCTCTTCATAAAATGACACCTCAGCAATGGTATGAAGTTATTGATACCAACCTTAATAGTGTATTTATCTGCACTCGTCTTGTAATTGAAGGTATGATTGCTAAAGGCTGGGGAAGAATTATTAGTATATCCTCGGTAAACGGACAAAAAGGTCAGTTCGGACAAACGAATTATGCTTCTACTAAAGCGGCTATGTACGGTTTCTCAAAATCATTGGCTTTGGAAGTTGCTAAAAAAGGAATTACCGTAAATACAGTTTCTCCAGGTTATGTTGGTACAGCTATGGTTATGGCGATACAGGAAGAAATACGAAATAAAATTATTGCACAGGTTCCTCAAGGCCGTCTTGGCACACCTGCAGAGATAGCAGGCGCAGTAGCTTATTTAGCTTCTGAAGAAGGACGTTATATTACAGGTGCCAACATTGCTATCAACGGCGGATTGCACATGTTCTAAGGTTAAATCTATTTTGAAAAATGGGCTGAATTTTATTCCAGGGAAACCATCAGCAAACTTATCATATTAGGTGTTATTTTGATGTAAAAAATAATTGGTGTTTTTGATCAAAAAAATTTCTAATAAATAATACCATTTATTAATATATATTTGTCCAAACTTAAAAAAACTACTCACTTTCTCGACTCCGCTCTAAAT
>CAISYK010001088.1 GCA_903889605.1 uncultured Bacteroidota bacterium | reverse complement strand
TTTTTAAGAAAGGGAAACGCCCCAAATAAAATTAGTAAAAAAAATAATGCTCTAATCTATTGAATTGGAAAAACAAAGTCCGAAACATCGTTTAGTCATATACACAACAAAAATAAAATATTAAGGGCTAAAATGCGGCATTTTGCGTTTTATAAATTCTTTCATCAATTTGATAACGCATTTCCAAATTCATAATTTTTCTTATATTCGCACATTCAAAAAAAATAATATTCTAATAAAAACATAAATTATGTCAGAAGTAAAACAAAGTCACCCGAAAGGTCTTTATATACTATTCGTTACAGAAATGTGGGAACGTTTCAGTTATTATGGTATGCGTGCAATTTTTGTACTATTTTTAACTAAAGCGTTAATGTATGACAAAGCATTTGCAAGCAGTATTTATGGAAGTTACACGGGCTTGGTATATTTAACACCGCTCATTGGAGGCTATATGGCTGATAGATACTGGGGAAATAGGAAATCTATTGTTATTGGAGGCCTTATGATGGCTTTGGGACAATTTTTCATGTTTTTGGCTGGTTCGTTTTACCAAAATATTGATTTAGCGCGTATTTTAATGATGGTTGGCTTAACATCATTAATTTTAGGAAATGGCTTTTTTAAACCAAATATTTCTACTATGGTTGGGCAGTTATATCCAAAAGGTGATAAAAGAATCGATGCAGCTTTTACGATATTTTATATGGGAATTAACCTTGGTGCCTTTCTTTCCCCATTGATTTGCGGAGGCCTTGGGGATACAGGCAATCCAGCGGATTTCAAATGGGGCTTTTTAGCGGCCTGTATCGGAATGACTGGAAGTTCAATACTCTTTGTATGGTTAAAGAATCATTATTTAGTAACACCGGAAGGACTTCCTGTTGGTGCTACTCCAAATAGAAACAGGGTAAGTGCAGATATTGAAACACCAGCAGAAGTAAAATCAGAATTTACAAATGGCCAGATTTTTACATGGCTTGGCATCGAAATTGTGCTTTTTTCTTTATTCTTTTTCTTAGGTCAAGGCGTAATCGGTTCATTTATTTTCTCATTATCAATCGCTGCCCCAGGCTTCATTATTTCGGATAGAAGCCTTACAAAAATTGAGAAAGAACGTATTTGGGTAATTTTCATTGTTGCATTTTTCGTAATCTTTTTTTGGGCGGCATTTGAACAGGCCGGTGCTTCATTAACATTTTTTGCAGAAGAACAAACAAACCGCGAAGTAGGTATGCACCTTTCTAAAGGAATTCTAAGTTCGATATTTCTTGTCCTCATTGCAATATTAGGAACCATTTTGTTCAAAGTTGTAACCAAGATGAAAGATGAACAAAAAGGTGTTAAAGAACTTATTTTATTATTAGTTATTTCTGCAATTGCATATTTAATTTACGCAATAATTCAATTCCCTTCAGAAGGAAAAAATATTGATTCTATTCCGGCAAGTTTTTTTCAATCCATTAACGCAATTGCAATTGTTCTGCTTGCTCCGATATTTTCAATTTTATGGACATTTTTAGGCAAAAAAAATATAGAACCAGCAACGCCTTATAAACAATCTATCGGCTTGTTGTTATTAGCATTAGGTTATGTTGTAATTGCTTTTGGTGTAAAAGGAATAGAGCCGTCTACAAAAGTAAGTATGATGTGGTTATTCAGTTTGTATCTCATTCATACTTTTGGTGAATTATGCTTATCACCGATTGGATTATCGATGGTAAACAAATTAGCTCCTGTAAAATTCGCATCCTTATTGATGGGAGTCTGGTTTTTATCTACAGCCTCTGCAAACAAATTTGCAGGAACCTTAAGTTCATTATATCCTGAAACAATGGTAACAGTTACTGCCGTTGAATCTCAGCAAACAGAAAAAGGTGTAACACTGTGCACAAAATTAGACAAGCCGGAAGTTATTAATGGTGTAAATTATGTTAGTATTGATGCTATTTCTTTTGAAGCTGTAAAAGACAAAGAGATAAAAGCTTCAATCGTTTCTAATATTTTTAAGGACTCTTTAACAAAAGAAAAGAGCTTTTTAGGTTATAAGATCGACAGCCTCCATGCCTTTTTTATGCTGTTTGTTGTAATGGCAGGAGCCGCTTCTGTAATATTATTCTTCTTATCAAGCAAATTATTGAAATTGATGAACGGTATTAGATAGTATTCTTTAAAATGAGCAAGCAGGTCAAACATTAGTTATTTGTTTGACCTGTTGCTGTTTAATCACAATTATTAAATAATTATTTTACAATGATTAAAAAAGTCCTGATAGCCCTTGTAATAGCTCTCACTGTTGTAATTGCACAAAGCTTTATTATTAACATCCAGGCTCCTGCTGAAGAGCTGACAGGCCCTGTTCATTGGTATACATTCCGCGAAGCGGTGGAACTGCAAAAGAAAAATCCTAAGCCAATTATGGTTGATGTTTATACCAGCTGGTGCGGTCCTTGTAAAATGATGTCGGCAAATACATTCGGCAACGAAATTATCGCCAAATATTTAAATGAACATTTTTATCCGGTTAAATTTAATGCTGAAACCCGGGATTCAGTTGCTTTCAACGGTGTAGTGTTTAAAAATAATAATCCGCCAGACACTAAACGCCCGGTACATGATTTTGCAGTTTCTATTTTGGATGGTAAACTTTCCTATCCTTCAGTAGTATTTTTAGATGAAGACATTAAGCGGATACACACTTTAGTGGGCTATTATCAGGCAGCCCAGTTTGAACCAATGGTGAAATTTTTCGGAAGCTCTGTATACAAAACCGTGAAGTATGAAGATTTTGAAAAAACCTTTGTGGGAGAAGTGAAGTAATATGTAATAAGTAATAGGTAAGATGTAATAATGCCAATCAATTGTAGAAATAAATGTTGTGTGCGTATGTCATGCTGAGCCTGTCGAAGTATGCGGGCAAGCCATTGCACACCCTTCGACAGGCTCAGGGTGACAACACTCGATTTTGGAAAATCAAACCCTTGATTCGCATTAATAATACAATTTCAAAAATTACATTTTTTCTATGCTCAAATCTATAATCTGAAGTCTAAAAAGTATTAATTTGTAAATATTTACCCAGTCTAAATAAATCAAACATGAAAAAAAGTATCATTTTATTATCCAGCATTATTATTTTTTATTCTTGCGGCAGTGATAAAAAAGGAAATAATGATAATGCGGATAAAGCCATTCAGGACAGTGTTCAAACCTTTTTGAATGAATACAATAAAAAGTATCAGGAATTAAATATTACTGCGAATGAAACTTCATGGATGACTCAAACACGCATTATAGATGGGGATTCAACCAATGCAATTGCCAATAATAAAGCACAGGAAGCTTATGCTGAATACACTGGAAGCACGGCAATAATAGAAGCCGCAAATAAGTATCTTGCACATCAGGATAAATTGGCACCACTGCAGGTAAAACAATTAAAAAGCATTTTGTATAAAGCTGCAAATAATCCTGAAACTATTAAGGATGTTGTAAAAGCACGTATAAAGGCCGAAACAAAACAATCCGAAAATTTATTTGGTTTTGATTTTAAGATTGACGGCAAATCAGTTTCTGCAAATGATATTGACGGTATTTTATCATCCGAAAAAAATCTTGCTAAACGTCAAAAAGCTTGGGAGGCAAGCAAAGAGGTTGGTAAAGGTTTAAAAGAAGGATTAGTAAATTTAAGAGACTTGCGCAACAAGACTGTGCAAGGGCTCGGATATAAAGATTTTTTTGAATATCAGGTTTCTGATTTCGGTATGACTACCCAGGAAATGATAGACATGCTTCAAAAATTTTATAGAGAATTATACCCGCTTTTCCGCGAACTGCATACTTATGCCCGTTATGAATTTGCAAAGAAATATGGTGTAAAAGAAGTTCCTGATATGATTCCTGCTCATTGGCTGCCTAACCGCTGGGGGCAAGACTGGACAAGCCTTGTGGATGTTAAAGGTGTTAATTTAGATAGTGCATTAAAAACAAAAGATGCAGAATGGATAGTAAAACAAGGCGAACGTTTTTATGTAAGTCTTGGTTTCCCTGAATTGCCAAAGACATTCTGGGAAAAATCAGATTTATATCCAGCTCCTGCCGGGGCAAAATATAAAAAGAATAACCATGCTTCAGCCTGGCACATGGACTTAGATAAGGATGTACGTTCTTTGATGAGTGTCATTCCAAACAGTGAATGGTATGAAACTTCACATCATGAATTAGGACATATATATTATTATTTATCTTATAGTAATCCTGATGTGCCGTTTTTATTGCGCGAAGGCGCTAACCGCGCTTACCATGAAGCATTAGGAAGTTTAATGGGTATGGCTGCAATGCAAAAACCATTTATGGAAAACTTAAATCTTATTCCAAAAAACACAAAATCTGATGAGATGCAGACTTTATTGAAAGAAGCATTGAATTATGTTGTCTTCATTCCTTTCAGTACGGGAACCATGAGTATGTTTGAACACGATTTGTATGCAGACAATTTACCTGCTGACCAATTTAACAAACGCTGGTGGGAACTTGCCCGCCAATATCAAGGCATTGCTCCTCCGACAGAACGAGGTGAGGAATACTGCGATGCAGCCACCAAAACACATATTAATGATGATCCTGCGCAGTATTATGATTATGCTTTATCTTATATTTTATTATTCCAGATCCACGATCATATTTCAAAAAACATTCTGCATCAGGATCCGCATGCCACTAATTATTATGGAAATAAGGAGATAGGAAAATTTATTGAAGATATTATGAAGCCTGGTGCCAGCAAAGATTGGAGAGAAGTATTGAAAGAAAAAACAGGCAGTGAATTAAGTGCAAAGGCTATGCTTGAATATTTCAGCCCATTAATGGATTATTTGAAAAATGAAAACAAAGGAAGAAAATATACTTTACCTGAGTTAAAATAACAATTTGGAAATGTGTTAATTTGAATTCACTGGATTAACAAAAGCAATTCAGAACATTTTCAAATTTTCAAATTACTTTTTTTCTACTTCCTTTTCCAGTTTATCAATACGTTTAACAATTGTATCAAGGTT
>CAISYK010001087.1 GCA_903889605.1 uncultured Bacteroidota bacterium | reverse complement strand
ATAAAAATAATTTTTTTCATCTAATGATAATAATTTAATTCAAGTTTTAAACCAGCTAACTGACGGATGCATTTTTTTCCTGTGCTGATTGTTTTAGTGTTGAGATTTGAGGTTTGAAACTTGTTCTTTGCTTTGAATGGCGTGAGAACATGGTTCTATCAATACTCATATCTAATATTTCGTCTTTATATATTTGTTACTATAAGTCGCAAATGTAAGGTTTTTAATTATATTCAACAAAGCATCCTGCTTAATTTACTGTTTAAATAAAATAAAAAATTATCTAATTACATTTCCTTAAATTTTCAATCATATCCGAAGTCATTCCAGACAAATCAAATTCAGGTTTCCAACCCCAATCTGCAGCCGCTTCAGCGCACGAAATGCTTTTTGGCCAGCTGTCAGCTATTTGCTGGCGCGAATCTTCCTTATAAGAAATTGTGAATTTAGGGATGTGTTTTTTGATTTCCTCTGCAATTTCTTTAGGTGAAAAGCTGAACCCAGCCAAATTATAACTGGAACGTATTTTTACTTTATCCGGATCGGCCTGCATAATTCCAATTGTACCTTTAATTGCATCGGGCATATACATCATAGGCAATGTTGCGTTTTCCGATAAAAAACATTCGTAAGTTCCGTTTTTTAAAGCCTCATGAAAAATATGAACAGCATAATCTGTTGTTCCTCCGCCCGGGGCAGATTTCCATCCAATTAAACCGGGATAACGTAAACTCCGAACATCCACATTGTATTTATTAAAATAATATTCGCACCAGCGTTCCCCTGATTGTTTACTTATTCCATAAGCAGTGCTGGGCTCCATAATGGTAAATTGAGAAGTGTTGTGCTTAGGAGTATTAGGGCCGAAGACCGCGATGGAACTTGGCCAGTATATTTTTTCAATAATTTTTTCCTTTGCCAGATCAAGAACATTGAAAAGGCCGTTCATATTGAGATCCCAGGCGAATTTCGGCATTTTTTCAGCTGTTGCCGAAAGCAAAGCTGCTAATAAATATATTTGGGTTATATTGTAACGTTTTACTATTTCAAACAGGCCTTGAGCATTAAGCACGTCAATTATTTCAAATGGCCCCTCTTTAGCTTGTTCAGACATTTTAACATCCGATGCGATTACGTTTTCTGTACCATAAACTATTCTGAGATTTTGAACTAACTCTGTACCTAACTGTCCCGAGGAACCGATAACTAAAATTTTGTCATTCTTCTGCATAATAGAATTTTTATATTTTAAAAAGCTTATTGCCGCGGAAAAAAGACTGTTTTTATGGCCGCTTTTTTATGGAGGCTAAAAGTAGTTTTTTTTTACAATATATTCTATAATGCAAAAAGTATTTTTCAGGTAATACGGCACAGCTTAAAATAATAGAACCTCACTCTACAATCAATTTGCCTTCATTCAAAGAGCTGCCGGAATTTGTAATCCTATATATATAAACTCCTGGTTTTAAATCGCCTCTATTCAAAGTATAGTCGATTTGATGGTTATTTGCAGCAGGCAGTTTTATATTTTTCACTTCCATTCCCTCAGCATTAAATAATTTTAAAGAGCAGTCTTTCAGATTATTTATTTCAGAAACAACTTTTATACGAGTGCTTGAAGTGAATGGATTGGGGCCGATTTTAACATCTGTGTTTTTTTTATCTGCTTGAGACATCCCCAATGGTGCTGCAAAATAAATATCTAAAATTGGGTGAAGTTCAATGTTATTGGGCGCTGCGCCGGTTTGTCCATGCGGAGGGTCAATAAAGGCAACACCTGTAACTGTAACGTAGCCAATATTTACATTATAAACATTACCGCTTGCAATATTTGCATTTACAAAATTACGGGCTGCAATATATTGATTTACATATGCCGAAGACGCTGCTGCAGAGCACGCTGGATCTGGAATTTCACCAATTAATGTATTAGTGCCGTCACTCAAAACTAAATGCATGTCATTATCTGATTCGTCTTTTTTTATGGTAATATTACATGTAATTTTATATGTTTTATCCTCAATGCCTGCAGATCTTCCCATATAAGGGTCTGCAAATGGAGTGGAAAGGGTAACTAAATTAAGGACTGTAGAATTTATTGGCGTAAAATTAACGGTGTTAGCCAAATTATCGGTTAATACCTTTACGCTCCATCTCTCAACACCGCCGCACCGCAGTGAAGTTCCGCTTTCATTTTCACTTTCAGCGTTTTTTGTTTGAGCCTGCAGCGAAAAAGTACAAATGTGCAGGAATATACCGATGGTAAAAAAAATATTTTTTTTCATTTTGAAGGTTATTGAAATATGAAGGTAAACAATTTTTATTGAAATTTTGTAAAGATTTATAAATTAAATAGTTATAGGTTATTCTTTAATTATT
>CAISYK010001086.1 GCA_903889605.1 uncultured Bacteroidota bacterium | reverse complement strand
TTCATTTTCAAAAGGAGTCAGCCAAGTTTGTAAACTTTTCGCACTTATTTTATACAATTCAGCCAATTCCTTTTTGGAATACGCTTTGAGTTGAATTTGGGGTCTTGCAGATACTTCTTGCTTCATAAGATCAGTTTTTTTAGTAAAAATCCCTATTAAGTTTGATTTCAATAGGGTTTAATGATATTACTAAAAAACAAAACGGTCATTATTTCGCTTAATAAATGGAAAGTGTCTTTGTCTGCTTCCTAATAGAAGCTCAATAGGGTTGAATCTTTAAACCAATTTAAGCCAACAGTTTCTCCAATTTCATTTTCCATTTTTCCCAATCAGACATTTCTTTGGTTTGCAAATCAATGAACTTTTGAGTGTGGTCGTGATGAATTAAATGACAGAGTTCGTGGATGATTACATATTCAATACAGCCTTTAGGTGCTTTAATTAATTCAGGATTCAAAATGATTTTGCCTTTGGGGGTACAGCTTCCCCAACGTGTAGGCATCGCTCTCAATATAATTGAACTTGGTTCAACTTTGTGCTTTTTGAATTTATCAATGAGTTGCTGGGCAATGGATTGAAGCTTTATCTTCGCGTTTTGTAGATACCATTCGTTTACTAATTGTTTTGCTCTTGCTTTGTCAATTGTAGCCACTTCAATAAACTGTCCTTTTAGTTTCACAGATTCTGTTTTGCTTGGCAAAATTTTCAAACGGTATTGTCTGCCGAGATACAGGTGTGTTTCACCGCCAATAAATTTTCGTGCCGGTGTCTTTGGATGAAACGAAAGAAAAAAACTTTGCTGCCGGATTATCCACGGTGCTTTCTTTCGCAGCTTCTCTTTTACCTTTTCAAGCGAAGTGTCAACAGGTGCTTTTACCAATACATTTAGGTCAGGCGTAACAGTAATGCCTAACGATTTTCTGTTGGAAAATTCTAAGCAAAAATCAATTTGTTTTGAACCGAATTGAATTGCCTCAGTCATTTCTTGTAACGAATTTTAGCAACGTTCACACAAAGTTCTGCAACCTTGTCAATTTCTTCAAAACTCATTTGCAGGTTGTATTTATCTCTTACTTCATCAATTAAATAATCTCCAATTTGATGAATCATTTTTTTTGGTATATCTATTTCATTCTGCCAATTCACTTTTATATACTTCTGAATAATTTCATCTATTGCCAAAGCTGTGTTAGCGGAAATTTGTTTCCGTGTTTCTGCATCACTTAATTTGTTTTGTAATTCTTCATTTGTTATTCCATAAAATGCTTTTGCAACATCTGCATTTTGAAGTGCAGAAGGAATGTCGGAATCTGTATGAGATAAAACAGAATCCATAATCTCTTTCACTTTATTCAGGTATTGCGCCTCATTAATCCTCTTGGCTTCATAATCTGCAATGGCATCTTTTAGCATCTCCGAAAACTTTTTGTAGAATGCCGGGTCTTCATCCATCTTCTCCGTAATATGTTTTGCAGTCCGGCTGACAATCTTATCTGCCTTAGCTGCTTTACCTGTGGTGTTCTCAACTTCCTGCTGAAATTTTTCTTTGTCAAAAATGTTCACCAATTCAGTAATAATTTCCACTCCTTCGGTCTGAATATGAGTGTCAATCAGTTTTTGAATCTGCCCTTCGTATTGTTTATAATCAATCACATCAGAAAATCGCTGCAAAACAGCATTTCTCAATTTAATGAAAAAAGCCAAATCATCTTTATAACGCTGAATGGTTTTTATATCTGCATTTTTATGAAAGTCAATAGATGAGAATGCAAGTTTCAAAATTTTTGCAAACGCTGCCAGCTTATCATAAAATTCAACACGCTTGGCTTCATCCTTTAATAATAGCTGGTATGCCTCCGCATCTCTTTTATTTGAAACTGTTTTGAAAATATCCCATAATTCAGAATACTTCTGTGGCAATTTTTTTATTTCTTCGTTAATGTTAACGAGTGTTCCTAATAAATCTTCATTGTCAAAATCTTCGAAGGATGAATACATTTCCAAAGCATCGTCTAAATTTTCAATCACTCCGTAATAATCAATGATGTAACCGTAATCTTTATCAGGATAAACGCGATTAACTCTTGCAATGGCTTGAAGCAAGGTATGTCCCTGCAAATTTCTTGTGAGGTATAGAACAGTGTTTTTAGGTTCATCAAATCCGGTTAAGAGTTTATCCACCACAATAATTATTTCCGGTTTATCTGCTTTTTTAAAACGGTTTATAATATTGTTCTGATATTTTTTCGGTGTACCGTGTTCATCCATCATCTTTTTCCAAAACTGTTTCACCTTGTCGGTTGATTCAGCATAGGCGCTGTCTTCACCCTCTCGTTCATCGGTTGGCGAAATCAATACTTCAGTACTTACAATTCCAATTTCGTCCAGAAACATTTTGTATTTGATGGCTGCATCTTTACTCTGTGTCACCAACTGCCCTTTAAAGGGTGTCTTTCCCTGAAAATTATCACGGAAGTGAAAACTAATGTCCCAGCAGATTGCATAAATTTTTTGTTCTGCTACGTTGAGATGGTCGGCTCTTGAAAATTTCTTTTTTAAATCCGCTTTCTGATAATCTGTCAATGGTTCAGAAATGTTGCTGAAAAATTCATCCATTGGTTTTTCATGTACACTCTGTTTTGCAAATCTGCCCTCATAAAGCAAAGGCACGACAGCTTTGTCTTTCACAGCTTGGTCAACCGTGTAAGCATCTATTATTCCGCCAAATTTTGTTGCAGTGCTTTTATCCTTTTTGAAAAGCGGTGTTCCGGTGAAGGCAATAAAGCAGGCATTAGGTAATGTCTTTTGCATTTCAATATTGAAAGTGCCGTGCTGCGTGCGGTGTCCTTCATCTACTAAAACAAAAATATCATGGCTCTCTAATGGCTTCGTAATTTTTTTTACGGCAGCTTCAAATTTATTGATAACAGTGGTAATCACTGCATCGCTTTTACTTTCCATCAATTCAACCAATCGCTGCCCGGTAGTAGCATTTTCTACAAACATGCCGCATTTGCGAAATGTGCCGGTTATCTGGTCATCCAAATCTATGCGGTCGGTTACCAAAATTATTTTCGGGTTGCGAATTTGTTTTTCTAATGCAATGGCTTGTGCAAGCATTACCATTGTCAACGATTTCCCGCTGCCCTGTGTATGCCATACAACACCGCCTTTTCGCCTTCCGTTTTCAATATGCAAAATTCGCTGTATTGATTTTTTAATGGCGAAGTACTGCTGGTAACGGGCAATTTTCTTTTCGCCATTGTCAAATAATATGAAATTGAAAATTAAATCCATCAGCCGTTCAGGCCGGCATAAATTATAGAGGTATTCGTCTTGCTTGGTTGGTAAAATGTTTTCGCTTTCTAAAGCATCAAAATAAGAACGCACATAGCGAAACCGTTCTGCAAATAATTTATTTTTTTGTTCTCCACTCAGGGGTTGGTTTTTCAACTCCTGCAACCTGTTTTTGTATTCCTGTTCCAGCCCTTCGTTTTCAAATTTCTCATCCCATATTGCCCAAAACTCTTCTGTTGTCCCGTTGGTAGCATACTTAGCTGAATCTGTTGCTAAACTCAAAATACTTTGTGCATACACATACAAACTGCGGATGCCGTCTTCCTGCTGATTACGCAAATGCTGACTGACCGCCTGTGCCAATGGCTCTTTCATATCCGGTCGTTTGCATTCAATCACACACAAAGGAATTCCATTTACGAACAAAACTAAATCAGGCCGGTAATGTTCTTTGCTGGTGCTTCGCATTACGCTGTATTCTTCAGTTACATGAAAAACATTATTTTCCAAATTTTTCCAATCAATATATTGAAGTGAAAAACTTTTTTTATCGCCATCAATACTTTGTTCTAAATCTTTTCCAAGTGTTATGCGGTTGTAAGCCACTTCACAAGCAGCTATATAACCTTCGTTCATTGGCAAATCTTTAAGAGCCAAAATTCCGGCTTCAATGTTTGCATCAGTAAATAATGAAGTTTTGCTTGA
>CAISYK010001085.1 GCA_903889605.1 uncultured Bacteroidota bacterium | reverse complement strand
ATTGCCAATTTATCAACAAACAATTGTTTTGCTCAAACCATTGCCGCCGGAAGGGTTCACTCTCTTGCCCTTTGCAGTGACAGTACTGCAAGTGCTTGGGGTGCTAATACTTACGGTCAGCTTGGAAATGGAACAACAACTAACAATAGTTCTGTCCCTGTACAGATAAGTTCTCTCTCTGGTATTTCTTCCATTTCTGGTGGAGAGCAGCATTCTCTTGCATTAAAGAATGACAGCTCGGTTTGGGCTTGGGGATGGAATGGATATGGTCAGCTTGGAAACGGAACCACCACTCCTTCTAATGTTCCAGTGCAGGTAGATTCTCTTAACGGCATATACATTATTAAGGCCGGTGAGTATCATTCCCTTGCCCTTAAAAATGACAGCACTGTTTGGGCTTGGGGGTATAATTATAAAGGCGAACTTGGCAATGGCGGCGCTTCATACTCTATTAGCAATATTCCAGTGCAGGTAAGTTTTATTACTGGAATTACAGCCATTGCAGCAGGTTATGAGCATTCTTTCGCATCAAATAAGAATGGTTTGGTCTGGGCTTGGGGAGCTAATGACTATGGACAATTAGGTGACGGAACCAACACAAACAGCAATGTTCCAGTGCAGGTGAGTAATCTTACTGGCATCACCGCTGTATCAGGCGGAAATTATCACTCTATAGCCCTAAAAAATGACAGTACAGTTTGGGCCTGGGGAACAAATGGCTCTGGCGAACTGGGCAATGGAACCAATACCATCAGCAATGTGCCGGTGCATGTGAGTTCTCTGACTGGTATCATAGCTGTATCAGGCGGAGGTTATCACTCCATTGCACTGAAAAAAGACGGGACAGTTTGGGCATGGGGATTTAACAGTCTTGGCCAGCTTGGAAATGGGACAAACATTGACAGCAATGTGCCGGTACAGGTAAGCAATCTGTCAGGCATTACAGAAATTGCATCTGGTATGTCTCATTGTCTTGCATTAAAAAATGACGGCACTCTTTGGGCTTGGGGATACAATAGTGCTAGTCAGCTTGGAAACGGAAGCTCCGCAAACAGCAATGTGCCGGTACAGGTAATGGGTTTATGCATACAAACCTCTATAAATGAACCTTCGGCTTCACTCTTAAAAAGAAATATTTATCCAAATCCATCAAATGGTAAGTTTAATATAGATATAACAGGAAACATCGGCCAAGCGGTCAGTTTAGAAATTTATAATATGCTTGGAAAAATTTTTTATAATGCTTCAAACCTCAAACCTCAAACAACAAACGAAGTAAACCTCTCTAACTATCCCAAAGGAATCTATTTTGTGAAGATTTATCACGGAGATGAAATTCAAACAGAAAAAATAGTTATTCAGTAACAATTTATTGAGCAGCGCCAAGAACCTAAAATGAAAAAGCAGAAATGAATTCAGGGATTTATTTTGTACAGGTAATTGATGAGAATGAAAATATGGTGAATAGAAAGATAGTGGTAGAGCAGCGATACTAAGCGTGTCAGGTTTTTAAAACCTGACACGTTTATATGATAATAAAAGCGTAGTTCAGAATCCACTCTAATAAACGGAATAATAACAAAAAGCCAATTAAATAAATTAAAAATGGCGACAAGCAGCAAAAAAATATGAAAAAAAATAATCAAATCAAAAATGCTCTATCCTTATTTGTGCCAATTCTTTTGTCAGGTACAATCAATTATGTGAGTGCTCAAACTTTTAACTTCACAACTGCTGGTGCCATTGGTGCAAGTGGTCCTATTCAAAGCCAATTAAATACTGCTTATGCAGCAACTAATTTAAATGGATTAGTTACCTCCGTTGGAGGTATACAGCAATGGACAGTTCCAACCTCGGGCTTATATACAATTACATCAGCTGGTGCTGGCGGCGGTGATGGTTACTACTCTGCGGGTGGGTCAGGGATAGTAATTTCATCAGAAGTAACGCTGACAGCTGGTCAAGTCCTGAATATTGTTGTAGGGCAAGTGGGGATAACTACAGGTAATGTTAGTCAATATGATCAATATTATGGAGGTTCCGGAGGCGGAGGGTCATTTGTATATACAGGTTCTATTGGTAATGCCGGTCTTATTTTAGCGGCAGGCGGCGGTGGCGGCGGCTTGACTTCAACTGCAAATATCATTGGAAGCAATAATAGTAATGGCAATTATGGAACAAGTGGTTCTTCAATAACTGATGCAGGTGGATTTGTTGCTCAGGGAGGAATATCAGGAAATGGCGGTGGATTTTCAGACAGATCCTATTTATCGGGAGGACCAGGTGCTGGTTGGGTATCCGATTACAATCCAACTTATGGAGGTGATTACCCAACAATGGGGGGCACCCGCTTTAATGGTGGTAACGCAAGTACTTATGGCAGGAATGGCGGGTTTGGAGGAGGAGGAGCTTCTGGTAATAATAATAGCGGCTTCAATTATCCTTATTATGTTTTTTCAGGCGGAGCAGGCGGATATTCAGGTGGTGCCGCAGGTCATAACGGAGGTAATGCTGACGGACAAGTTGGCGGCGGCGGCGGTTCATTCCTTTCAGGAGCAAACCAAACGAATGTTGGCTTGAATAGCGGCGATGGTTATATAACTATTACACATATTTGTATTTCACCAACAATTCCTCTATTTAGTTCTTCTTCCTTAACCAACTGCGGCACACAAGTTACTGCTTTAAGTATTGCAGCAGGCTCTTTAAATGACGCTTCGGACTGGCAATGGTATATCGGCACTTGCGGGGGAGTAAGTGCAGGCAGCGGTACATCAATTAATGTTTCACCTGCCGCTACAACTACTTATTATGCAAGAGGTGAGGGAGGCTGTGTTACAGCGGATAGTTGTGATAGTATTACTATAACAGTTAATCCTATTATTACTAATGCACTTAATCCGATTTTATGCGCTGGGCATAGTATAACCATTGGAAGTAATACTTACACGGTAACAAATACGTATATAGATACCTTGACTTCGTTGGTTACCGGATGCGATAGTGTAATAACAACCAACTTAACAGTATTACCTGCAAATATATTTACACAGGCGCCCACTCTATGTGCAGGACAAAGTATAACTGTCGGAAACAATATTTACACAACCAGCAATACATATATCGACACTGTAACTTCAATAGTCAGCGGATGCGACAGCATAGTTACAACCAACTTAACTGTATTGCCTGCAAATACATTCACTCAATCTCCTGTTGTTT
>CAISYK010001084.1 GCA_903889605.1 uncultured Bacteroidota bacterium | reverse complement strand
TTCATGATGTAATATTGACTTCTGGGCCACTTCCAATGGATATCCAGGAAGAATCTGTAAATGCTTGGGTTGCGAAAAAGATGAATTAGTTTAAGAATTTTGGTGATATTCCTTACAAACATGTAAGAAGGCAATGTTTAATTTTGACAAGTCTTGACAGCTATCAGCGCTTGACAAAAAACATTGGAGACACAGATCACATTAAAAAACGAACAATATTATAACTTGACAAAATAAAATTTTAAAATGAAAACTAAACTATTAATCGGAATACTTGCATTTTGCTTTTCGACATTTTTAATTTCCTGCGGAGGAGGGAATAATAAAACGGAAGAGCAAAAAAAAATTGAAGTAACTGGCAGCGCGGAAATGGAAATTGTACCCAATGAAATTTATATGACGTTCACACTTAAAGAATATCAGGATGCCGCAAAGAAAAAAGTTAAATTAGAAAGTATTAAAACTGATTTTCTAACACTCTGTAAAGCTGCAGGTGTGGCGGACAGTAATATCAGCATATCCAGTTATACGGGAAATGAGCATTGGGATTATTATTGGTACAAAAGACGCAAAACCGAGCCTGATTTTATGGGTTCTATTTCGTACGCAGTAAAAGTAAGTTCATCCGACAAATTGGATAAAATAGTGTCGGGTTTAAATGAGAATGCAATAGATAATTTCAACATCAGTAAAACTTCGCACAGCGACATTGAGCAATTGCGCAAAGAAGTGAAAACCAAAGCACTGATTGCCACCAAGGCAAAAGCCGATTATTTGGCAAAAAGCATTGGCGAAGAATTGGGAGAGGCTTTGTTTATTCAAGAAATTGAAAACAACAATAATAGTTACTATTCTAACCAACTAAGCAACAGCAATTCTGTAAGCCAAACAGCAATGAGTATGGAAGGTAATAGTTCCTCAACACCTAATTTCCAGAAAATAAAATTGCGCTACGAAATGAAGGCTGAGTTCAAACTAAAGTAAAATGCGAAAGTATTGACAATTAAAAACGAGGCTGCAAAATAATCTATTAATATTCTTATAGTTTATTATACCATAAAAAACTAAAACAAAGTAAATTAAAACACGATAAATCTGATAACAATTAATCCTTAAAAAGAATCAACTATTTCAGTACAAGATCTATTTGACAATTTAATGAAGGAATAATGAACTGAAGTGAATGACTAATGAAAAAAAAATGGCAAAGAAAAAAGAAAAAGAAACAAAGTCAATACTTACAAAAAGTTCACACGAATTTTTACGTAATTATTTGAATAATTCTTCTCCGACAGGTTTTGAAAGCGGAGGACAGAAAATTTGGCTGGATTATATTAAACCTTATACCGATGATTATTTTATAGATAACTATGGAACCGCTGTTGCTGTTATAAATCCAAAGGCAGAATTTAAAGTAGTTATAGAAGCTCATGCGGATGAAATTTCATGGTTTGTAAATTACATTACCAGCGATGGCTTTATTTACCTGAAAAGAAACGGAGGCAGCGATCACATGATAGCTCCTTCCAAAAGAGTAAACATATATACCGACAAAGGTATTGTTAAAGCTGTATTTGGCTGGCCTGCGATCCATGTGCGTGACGCAGCAAAAGAAGAAGCTCCATCATTAAAAAATATTTTTTTAGATTGCGGATGCAGTACTAAAAAGGAAGTAGAAGAATTGGGCATTCATGTTGGCTGTGTTATTACATACGAAGATGAATTTATGGTTTTGAACAACCGTTATTATGTAGGACGCGCACTGGACAATCGTATAGGAGGATTTATGATTGCTGAAACAGCTCGTTTATTAAAGGAAAGCAAAACCAAACTGCCCTTCGGCTTATACATTGTAAATTCTGTTCAGGAAGAAGTAGGACTTCGCGGTGCCGAAATGATCGTACAAACAATTAAGCCAAACATAGCCATCGTAACAGATGTTTGCCACGATACACAATCACCAATGATGAATAAAATTTCGGGTGGCGATTTAGCATGCGGAAAAGGAGCTGTCCTAACTTATGGTCCCTCGGTACAAAATAATTTATTGAAATTAATAATAGATACTGCAAACCAAAACAAAATACCTTTTCAGCGTGCTGCAGCATCACGAGCCACAGGAACGGATACAGAAGCATTTGCATATTCATTGGGAGGCGTACCATCCGCGCTGATTTCTTTACCAATGCGTTATATGCACACGACAGTTGAAAGTGTCCATAAAGAAGATGTTGAAAATGTTAT
>CAISYK010001083.1 GCA_903889605.1 uncultured Bacteroidota bacterium | reverse complement strand
GGATAAAAAGGAAGAAACGATTAAGCCTGCAAATGATATTCAGGAAAATAAAGAAACCGCTGTAACTACTGATAAAAATGCAGATACAATAAATCCTATAAAGCAAGATAAGGAAACTGCATCAACTCCTGTAAAAAGTGAAGAAACAACAAATTCTGCTGAGGAAAATAAGGAAATCGCTTCAAATCCCGTAAAAATTGAAGAGCCTATAGATACAGCAAAAGATATTAAGCAAAACAACGAAACAGCGGCATCTGATGTCAAAAAAGCAGAAAGTATTACCGCTGTGGATGAATCAGAGATTCACGAAAATAAAGACACCAGCAAAGCTTATGTTAAAAAGGAGGAAAACTTAAATTCTATTGCTGATGCAAAACTCCAAGAAAATAAAGAACCTATTGGCGCTGTCAGCAAAAAGGAAGGAAGTATTAATAGAGCAAACGATTCGATAAAGATGGAAATTGTAAATGCCGGGCCGATGATAAATTCTGTTTTTCCAGATTTTGCTCCGCTTATTACAGCTGATGGTTCTGCAATGGTATTCACATCACGCCGACCTTTGACTAAAAAAGATATACTGAATGGCAAGATAGGCAACGAAAACGTTTATACCGCCCATTATGACAATAGAAATAAAAAATGGTCAGCGGCAACTATGCTTGAATCAGCAATTAACATTCCCGGAATGGATAACAGTGCCGTTGCATTATCAAATGATGGACAAAGGATGCTTTTGTATCACGGCGGAGAGGATCAAAATGTTAGAGGTGATATTTTTGAATCCGACCTAAAAGGTGATGAATGGTCGGCCCTTGAAAGATTACCTGCACCGATTAATAGCGATGAAAATGAAACGTCTGCCAGCATATCTCCTGACGGAAGAACAATTTATTTTGTAAGTGACAGAAAAGGCGGGTTTGGCGGCAAAGACATTTGGTATTGTACAAAAAGCAAAGATGGTAAATGGGGCGCGGCAACCAATATGGGACAATCCATTAATACCAAAGAAGATGAAGAAAGTGTATTTATTCATCCAAATGGCAGCACTATTTTCTTCAGTTCGAAAGGACATAATTCCAGGGGAGGCTTTGACATTTTCATGTCAGGAATCGGTGATACTGCTAATACTTGGACTGCACCGATAAGCCTCGGGCCTTTAATCAATACACCAAATGATGACATGAATTTTGTAATGGCGGCAAATGGAAAAACAGCATATTATTCCTCCTTCGAATCAAATGGCAGCGGCGGAAGCGATATTTACAGTGTAACTTTTTTGGAGGATATAATAAAAAAAAACACACTATTGATGAAAGGTACTGTAATTGATGAAAACGGGCGTTTTTTAAAATCTAAAGTTACAGTAGTTGACAAGGCAATAAATGAAACAATCGGCACTTTTACCTCAAACAGGGCTATTGGTAAATATATGGTTTCACTTCCTGCAGGCAAAAATTATGAAATAAAATTTTCCGCAAAAGGTTATACAACCTTCAAAGAGCCTGTTGAGACTTTTGACACAATGAAATATACCGAATTGTCAAAAATCATACTTCTTGAAGCAAAAAGTGCATATATAACAGACAGGATACTGGATGAAAATGGGAATCCGTTAAGTGCCGAAACTGTAGTGCTCGATAAGGCGGCCAGACAAATTGTTGAAAAATCTAAAAATAACAGCGAAGGGTATTCTCTCATTGCAGTCCCTCCGGGAAAAAACTTTCTTCTAGTTTATAATAAACCAGGCTATTTATTTCATTCTGTAAACGTAATAATTCCAAATGCGACTGGATATGAAAAAAATCTGAAAAATATCACTTTACAGAAAGCGGAAGTCGGGAAAAAAATCGTACTCAACAATGTCTTTTTTGAATCTGGCAGTTCTGCACTTATTCAGGGAAACTTTTCTGATATTGACAGAGTGGTAACGCTGATGAATGAAATGGAAACTCTTCAGGTGGAAATATCAGACATTTTGAATTCAGGTTCCACTAAAGTTGAACAAAAACTTTCGAAAGAAAGGGCAAAAACGGTTGTGGATTATCTTATCGGCAATGGAATAGATAAAAATCGCCTGCGCTATAACAGTTACGAATCAAGCGAATCAGGCAATTTTTTGACTGTAGGGCAGGAAATGAGCGACAGAATAGAACTCAAAGTCTTGAAAATAGATTTAAAAGCTGAACAGATTGCCGAAGAAAAAAGAGCTCAGGAAAACAACCAAACCGTTGACGAGCTGGACGAAAATGATGGAGACAATCAGGAAGTAAAAGACACGGTTCTTGTTGCTGACCAGGAAGTAAATCCTGATTCAACTGAATACAGTGCAGGGGCGACAGACTCAACAGACATAGCTTCGGATTCTACAAATATAGAGCCGTCCGACACCACTGCGCTTGACCCATTAGTTGAAAATAACGGAGCCGCCAAAGATTCGTTAAAAATGGAAATTAAAAACATCGGATCTTTGGTAAATTCCCCTTATTCTGATTTTGCCCCTCTTATTTATGCTGATGGAAACACTATGATATTTACCTCCAATAGACCTCTGGATGGAAAGGAACCACCTATTAAGCCTAAGGCGAATAAAGGGAAAACCCAAAAACAAGAAAATAAAGGAGGCTTCTCAAATATTTACATTTCCTACTACGACACTAAAAATAAAAAATGGTTAGAACCAATAATGCTCGGCCCATCGATTAATTTCCCTGACATTAACAATTCTGCTGTAGCTATTTCAAATGATGGGCAGAAGATGCTCCTTAACCGAACCGACCAAAATGGCAACTCGGATATTTATGAGTCTGCACTGAGCGGAGAAGAGTGGGCATACCCTGTAAAATTGCCGTCAACAATCAACAGTGATGACAATGAAACTTCGGCCAGTTTTTCTCCTGATGGAAAAACAATTTATTTCATAAGCGACCGAAAATTGGGATATGGAGGAAAGGATATTTGGTACAGCACACAGGAAAAATCAGGAATGTGGGGGACAGCTGTGAATATGGGAGAATTCATTAACACCGAAAAAGATGAAGAAAGTGTATTTATTCATCCAAATGGCTCCACTGTTTTTTTTAGTTCGAAGGGATACAATTCTAAAGGCGGCTATGATATTTTTATGGCTAATCTAGACACAGCAACAGGTTGGTGGAGTAATCCGGAAGGGCTTGGATATTCTATAAACACACCTGATGATGACTTGTATTTTGAATTGGCTGCAAACGGCAAAACAGGGTATTATTCTTCATCAAAACCTAATGGAATAGGCGAAAGTGATATTTACAGCATCGAAATGGGCGAAAATATTATTAAGAAAAACATAACCTTGATTTCAGGCTTTATAACAGACGAAAATGGAGAAGGTATAAACTCGAAAATTGAAATAGAAGACAAAGGTAATGATGAGATAATCGGATCGTTTAATTCAAACCGAATTTCAGGGAAATATCTTGTTTCGCTTCCAACCGGTAAAAAATATGAGTTAAAAGTTTCAGCCGACGGTTACACTGAATATAAAATATCCATTGATATTTCAGATAAAAAGGCGTATAATCAAATAGTAAAAAATATTGTTTTAGAAATGAAAAACGCCTTTATCTCAAGCAGGCTGTTTGATGAAAATGGAAAACCAATCGCAGTGCATATAGAAGCATTTGATAACTCAACCTTTCAATTAATTGACAATTCTGAAAGTGATGATGGAGGATATTCCAGACTTTCGGTACCCTCAGGGAAAAATTTCATTATTTATTTTAGTAAATCAGGCTATTTGTTTCAATCGGTTAATGTCGTAATTCCCAAATCTATAGGATATGATTCAAGAGAGCTGAAAAATATTACTATGCAAAAAGCGGAAGCCGGAAAAAAAACTATTCTCAGCAATATTTCCTTTGACTTCAATCAGGCAATACTCAAGCAAGAATCATTTTTAGATTTGGATAGAATAGTTTCACTGATGAAAGATATGAATTCCCTTCAAATTGAAATATCAGGACATACCGATAATACAGGCTCTGAAAAAGACAATAAAGAACTTTCGAAAGAAAGAGCAAAAGCATTAGTTGATCGCTTAATCAGTATGGGCTGTGACAAAAAACGCTTAAAATATAGGGGCTATGGATCAGGCGAGCCAATTTCCACAAATGGTACAGAAGAAGGACGCAAGGCAAACAACAGAATAGAACTGAAAGTTCTTAAAATAAATTTAAAAGCCGAAAAAACAGCAGATGAAAATAGAATGAAAAAAACTATTGCTGTTGTTAAACCTGACGAAACTATAAACTTACCTGATGAAATCAAACCTCAAGAAAATAAAGACACAATAATGGCCGTTGTCAAAAAGGCTGAAAGCATTGAGCCTTCAAAAGAAAAACCTGAGGGAAATAAAGATACTATAGCTTCAAATAAAAAGGATAATAACGCTGATTCAAAGAAGGGAATACAAGATTCCATTAGTTCCGGACATAGTCAAGACCAGAAAGGAATTATAGCTGCCGATATTAAAAAGGATGAAATTAGTGATACAGCTGATGAAGCAAAGAACAATGAAATCAAAGTACCCGTTGTTTCAGATGTTAAACAAAATGACAGCCTAATTTCTACGAATGAAGTAAATGATTCAAAAAATAAAGAAGATAGTAAGAAAGAAAACCTTGCAGCAGTCGTAAAAAAAGAACAACGCATTGATTCTGTTAAGGTGAAAAAATTTAATGAATACAAAGGAACTACTGTTTCTGCGGTCAAACAAAATAACGTATCAGATTCTAAGGAAGAAGTTAAAAAATCTAAAAATGAAGAACAGAGCGAGGAGCAGAAAAAGAATATTGTAGTGACTGTTAAAAAAGACGAAAGTATTGATTCTGCAGAGGTAGAAATAAAGCAGGAAAATAAAGAAACAGCTGTCGCAGATGTCAAACAAAACAGCAGTTCTGATTCTGCTGATAAAGTAAACGATTCTAAAAGTGAAGAACAAAGTCAGGATCAGAAAGAAAATATTGCTGACATAAAAACAGCCGAAAGTATTGATTCCGCAAAAGCAGAAATAAAGCAGGAAAACAAAGAAACGGCTGCTGATGTCAAACAAAACAGCAGTTCTGATTCTGCTGATAAAGTAAACGATTCTAAAAGTGAAGAACAAAGTCAGGATCAGAAAGAAAATATTGCTGACGTAAAAAAAGACGAAAGTATTGATTCCGTAAAGGCAGAAATAAAGCAGGATAATAAAGAAACTGTTACTGCAGATATCAAACAAAACAACAATACTGATTCTCCTGATAAAGTAAACGATTCTAAGAGGGAAGAACAAAGTCAGGCGCCGAAAGAAAATATTACCGCTGTTAAAAAGGACGAAAATGTTGATTCCGTAAAGGCAGATATCAAACAAAACAGCAGTTCTGATTCTCCTGATAAAGTAAACGATTCTAAAAGGGAAGAGCAAAGTCAGGATCAGAAAGAAAATATTGCTGCTGTAAAAAAGGAAGAAAATATTGATTCCGCAAAGGCAGAAATAAAACAGGACAATAAAGAAACAGCAGCTTCAGATACCGAACAAAATGACAGCATTGTTTATTGGAATGAAGTAAACGATTCTAAAAAGGAAGAACAAATTCAGGAGCCAAAAGAAAATAATGTAACAGTTGTTAAAAAAGACGAAAACATCGATCCGGCAAAGGTGGAAATAAAGCAGGGAAATACAGAAACAGTGGCGGCAGATGTTAAACAAAACAATAGTTCCGATTCTGGGGATGCAGCAAAAGATTCTAAAAAGGAAGAGGATAGTCTGAAGCCGAAAGAAAATATTGCTGTTGTAGTCAAAAAGGACGAAAGAACTGATTCTATTCCAAAGGCCGAAATAAATCAGGAATATAAAGAACCAGTTGCTGCAGATGTCAAACAAAATAAAATTGCCGATTCGGCTGATGAAATAAACAATTCTAAAAAGGAAGAGCAAAGTCAGGATCAAAAAGAAAATATTGCGGAGGCTGTTAAAAAAGACGAAATTGTTGATTCTGTCAGTTTAGAAAAACTCCGGGAATACAAGCAAACCAATGTTTCAGATGTTAAACAAAATGACACAGTTGCTGCTGCAAATGAAGAACAAAACAAAAAGGCGAAAACAAGCAATATTCGAGTGCTTCCTGAACAGTTCAAAAAATACGACAAAGATCTTAACGGAGTTATTTCTGCTGACGAAATATTAAATATGATTGACAAATTTTTTGACGAAGGCTCAAATATTAAAGCAGAAGAAATAAACTCAATTATTGATTTTTTCTTTGGTGATTAGAACTCCCGCGCGGCAGGTGAAAATATATTTGAACTTTTTCAGAATAATTTTATGGCCTGACGTTGTTTTTTCTGGTAAAAATTCATTCTTTTGTAAAGCGCATAAACAATAGACATTATATAGATTAATGTATTACTGTATGTAAATATTATTTTGCTGAAGTCTGATTAAACCCAAATTCCGCATTAGAAAATAAAGAATTATTTTTGGGTCAAAATCCTAATGCGTAGCATTAGAAAAAAATCGTCTATGGAATTTGACATATCCTTTACCAGCAAAGAAATTACGCCATGGGG
>CAISYK010001082.1 GCA_903889605.1 uncultured Bacteroidota bacterium | reverse complement strand
TTTGGATGAATTTCATTATCGTTTTAACAGAAGAAATTGCACAAATACCATTTTCAATAATCTAATCAATAGAATTGTCAAGCATAATCCTTTTACATTTAAACATATAAAAGGTATTGTGACCTAAGTAAATAAACCTATATAATAATACAGCAATGAGCCAGTAAGGGCCAATGCGGAAGCATTTGCTTCGCGGCCTTCATAACGTCCGTCACGAATACCTCTGCCGCTTTCGAAGCAGGAAGAATTAAGGCCGTTTACAAAGGCAATAGTATAGTTAAGTCCTGAAATATTATTGCTTGAACCATACAATCCAATTCCAATTTCCCTCCATGTTGAAGGGATAATATAAGTTTCAACAAATGGACGATCATTACCATTAAAAGCAGTTGGCAGGTGATTTTCATTTATTATTCCGATTCTTGGAATGAATAAGCCGGTAATTAAATAAGAACTTTTTGTTAAATTAAATTTCAAAAAAGCTTGCTCCAGTGCTACTTCTCCACCTGTTTCACCTCCAGCGACTTTTGCATCTTCCACCTCAAATTCAGAAAAAAAAGAAATTTTATTACTGAATTTATGCCCTAAAAATAAAATTACTCTATCAAGATTTGCTTGGGCAAGATTATTGTTTACATCATATCGATATTTTATACTGCCATATCCAGAAATAACAGTTGCCGCAGCTCTCGCAAGTAAACCAGTCGCCAATGAATCCTCTTTAGTTAAAACTTGCGCATGACAAAAGGTAATGCAGATTACATAAATGCTGAAAGCAAGTATTGTATTTTTCATTTCTTATCATAGATTGATTATAAATATCATGACAAAAGTAGACCAGGCCGCAGAGATAAACAATACCCGAAAATAGGTATTAAGCCAACCGCATGCTATCCTAAAATGAAGAAATGGCATCAGGAAAATCAGAATGTATGTTAAGCGCTGCTGTTTCAAAAAACATTTCAATCAGTATTTGGGAAATTATCTATTTCCGGTTGATTAATTGCCGGAAGTAAATAAGAAATGATTAGGGCTTACAAGGTTTTCGCGGACGGCAAATAAAACGAGTCCGGCGGTATTATTCAGCCGTAATTTACTCATAATATTTTTACGATGAGTACTTACAGTATGCGTACTTAAAAATAATTTGTCGGCAGCTTCTTTATTAGAATAACCTTCAGCAATTAAAGTAATAATTTCCATTTCACGTTCGCTTACTTTCATTCCTTCACAAGAATATTCACCATTATTAATAGGTTTGCCCTCCAAAACAGCATTGACGATTTTACGGCACATAAATTTTTCACCCTTTGCAGTTTTATAAATAGCTTCAATTATTTCATCCTGTTCGCAGTCTTTTAATAAATGGCTGGTTATACCGGTTTTTAGAACTTTTGAAATAATTTCATTGCTTTGTAATATGGTAATGGCAAGCAGTTTGGCATTCGGGTAATTTTTCACAATTTTTTTTAATCCATCCAAACTGTAATTTACTGAAGTATAATCGATAATGATTAAATCAGGTTTATGAATATGGGATTGGCTTATCAGTTCAGAAGTGCTCAAGGCTTCGGCCAACAATAGAAATTCACTGTTTTCACTCAGCAGGACTTTCAAACCTTTGCGGCTTAAAAAGTGGCTGTCGGCAATGATGATTTTAATTTTTTTCATAAAGCAAGCTTATTTAGATTGATTATAAATAACAATCAAAAGTACATAATCTATTGTGTTTCCGCAACTATATTCCATTTATTATCCTGCAATAAATTAACAGACATCGGACAAGATAAGCCATGTGTGCCGGCAATTGTACAATCACCTCAACGGATTACTGTATTTCATTTGATCAGTGGCAGTTTGCATGCCCGTGCCGCCAAAATCTAATTTATACCTCAAGGCTAATGAGATTACTTTCAGCTAATATTTCCTTGTGCTTTTTTTGAGAATTGAGTCTTGACGGTAATTTAAATTACAAGGAGATCAGTGAAATGCCTGACTGTGACAATGCTGTAATATAAATAGAATGCAAAGTGATGGTGTATGTTGGTCTCATAAAAATAGAAAATATGAGATTTATAGACTTCAAAGATGATTATCACAGCGTACATGGGTTCAAAGATGCATTGAGGACTTATTGAGAGGAAAAAGGAATATCTGTAATAATTGCAAATGGAAAGATCATTATTGGTTATTATCCAAAGAGGTATATCAATGTAAGAATATAATGACTTCTCCAAAAATGAATATTTCTCCGTTGGAATTACAGCGACAAATTTTTCATAAATATTACTAATACTAAACCGCTAACAATATTATTATGTTATTCAATATAGCATAGCACAAAAAAAGCTCCCGAAAATTTCGGAAGCTTTTCTTTAGTAAAAAATTGTAAAAATTATTTAACTTCAATCAATTCTACATCAAATGTTAAATCAGCTTTTGCGGGTATCATCGGCGGACGGCCGTTTTCGCCGTAAGCTAAATGGTAAGGAATTACCAAACGCAGTTTATCTCCGACATTCATCAATGAAATACCTTCATCCCAACCAGCAATAACTTGAGCCTGACCTAATACAAATTCAAAAGGGTCACCGCGTTCAACAGATGAATCAAACATCTTACCATCAGCTAAATATCCTGAATAGTGAACTCTAACTGTTTTGCCGGCTGCAGCTTTTATTGGATTACTGCTTTTAAATACTTCATAATATTTTAAACCGGAAGCCGTTGTTTTAGCTTCTTTACCGGTAACATCAAAAAGCGGAGGAGCAACTATTGGCTGAACATCTATAATTTCTATGTCAAAAATTAAATCTGATCTTGGCGGAATGGTTGGCGGGTGACCTTGTTCACCATACCCAAGCATGTATGGGATATAAAATTTAAATTTATCTCCCTTGTGCATTAACGCAATACCGTCTTCTAAAGCTTTAATAACTTGGCCTGTTCCCATTTTTACTGTGAATGGCTGTCCTCGTTCAACAGAGGAATCGAAAGGTTTACCATCCTTAAAATAACCGCTGTAATGAAGGGTAACTTTAGTACCCATCGCAGATTTTTCGGCTGACTTGTTTTCTTTTACAACAATATATTTTAAACCGCTTGGCAAAGTAATTGTATCTTTTCCTTTAACATCATAAGGCAAAGGGCTTTCAACTATACTCAATAATTCAACATCAAAAATAAGAGTTGAATT
>CAISYK010001081.1 GCA_903889605.1 uncultured Bacteroidota bacterium | reverse complement strand
CTTTAATTTTATTTTCAGGAATAAAATAATATTTTATTATATCTCGTTTCGTTTCTTCACTTATGGCAATGATTGTAACTGCTGTTTCACAGGCATGACTGAATTTTTTGTTGTATATTTTACGATCTAATAAAGGATATAATTCGGTATAGCGCAGAAAAATTAAATCATGAATGGTAACAATTTTTTTGCCCCTAAATTTTTTTATATTAAAAGGCAGTTCATTGCTGAGTCCGTGATATATGTCAATTTGCTGTTCATTTAACAATTCAGTAATTCCAAAAGTCCGCCAGCGCGAACTTAATTTTTTATCAATAAAACTTTGTGGTTCCTGAACACATATATTTTTTTGTGCGGAAATAAACTTTTGAAAATTGTTTTCAGATTGTGTTGTAGTAAATAGAGTATATTTATTTTCCTGATAATAATGGTGCAGCGACTTAATGAGTGTTCGTGCATAATTGCCCAATCCGCTGTTATTTAGAAAAGCCCGCTTGGCATCAAATGCAATATTCATATTTATTAAAATACGTTATAATAAAAAACTGATTTCGGACAAAAAAATTATAATTGTATTTATAGTTTATTAATTGCAAATGCCGCGTTAGGGATTGAAGCGGAAAACCTTTTCTTTTTAGAAAAGATTGAAGCGAAAAGCCCGGCCCTTTCTCTTTTAAGAGAGGGAAACGCCCAAATTATAAAATTTAAAATTCTATGTCGTTTATTTTAGGAACAAAATTTAACTGTAACCATTCTTATATAAGCTCTGACCGGCAACTGTACCTTGTCAAAATTTCCTCATCTTAACCTATTACATTTTGCATATTACCTATTTACACCCTAAACTGCAACGTCATATTCTCTCAAAGCATTGTTCAGAGATGTTTTCAAGTCGGTACTTTCTTTCCTTTGTCCAATAATTAATGCACAAGGAACTTGAAAATTACCAGCCGGAAATTTTTTGGTATATGAACCAGGGATAACCACAGAACGTGCAGGCACAATACCTTTGTATTCTTTAGGTTCGTAAGAAGTTACATCAATAATTTTTGTTGATTTGGTAAGTACCACATTGGCTCCAAGCACTGCCTCTTTCTCCACCCTCACACCTTCAACTACTATACATCTTGAACCAATGAAGCAGCCATCTTCAATAATTACAGGTGCCGCCTGTACAGGTTCCAATACACCGCCGATGCCTACACCGCCGCTCAAATGAACATCTCGGCCTATTTGGGCGCATGAACCTACTGTAGCCCACGTATCTACCATTGTTCCGCTGTCAACATATGCCCCAATATTAACATAGCTCGGCATCATAATAACACCTTTTGCTAAATATGCGCCATAACGGGCAACAGCATTAGGAACGACACGAACGCCAAGCGCTTCATAATTGTTTTTTAACTTCATTTTATCGTAATACTCAAAAATACCGACTTCAATTGTCTGCATTTTTTGAATTGGGAAATAAAGTATTACTGCTTTTTTGATCCATTCGTTTACTTTCCAATCATTCCTGATTGGCTCAGCAACACGAATCTTGCCTTTATCAAGTAATTCAATAACGCTGTGGATGGTGTTTTTTGTTTTTTCGTCTTTTAACTGCTCCCTGTTTTCCCAAGCGGCTTCTATTATTTGCTGCATATTTTAATACTTTGATAGTTAGCTGAAGTGAATTGTTTTCCAAGTAAGGATAATTTGAAAATGATATTTCATTTTCAAATTATCCAATTATTGCACAAATGTATTGATAATTTGATAATATGTTGGTTCTGCTTGTCAGCGGATTGGGAATAATTTGCGAATAAAATTCATTTTCAAATTTTCAGTTTATCAAATTATAGTTACTTTTGCACAATGGCTAGAATAATGGCAATTGATTACGGCAGCAAACGTGTAGGAATTGCGGTGACGGATCCTTTTCAAATTATTGCAACAGGCCTTACAACAGTTCATTCAAAAGATTTGATTGAATTTTTGAAAAAATATGTTCTTAAAGAAGAAGTGGAATGTATTGTTGTGGGTGAGCCCAAACGTATGAATAATGAGCCTTCGGATTCGGCGCGTTTCATCGAACCTTTTGTAGTGCATTTAAAACGGACGTTTCCAGCCATAAAGATAGAAAGGATGGATGAACGGTTTACTTCAAAAATGGCTTTTCAAACCATGATTGACAGTGGATTAAAAAAAAAAGCCAGGCAGAATAAAGAGCTGGTAGATGAAATAAGTGCTGTTATTATTCTGCAGAGTTATATGAATAAAAAAGTATAAAAGAAGGCTCCCAGACCATATGGAGGGAGAGTTTACGAAACACAATAATCAGGTATGGGCATTGTGTATTGCAGTTCCGGCGGTTAGGAGGAGTCTTAAATTAATAAAGGATGATATTACCAGTTATAGCATACGGCGATCCTATTTTGCGCAAAATAGGAGAGGAGATAAATAAAGATTATCCTGGTTTGCAGGATATTATTTCAGATATGATGGAAACTATGCATAATGCCTTTGGTGTTGGTTTAGCAGCTCCGCAGATTGGCAAATCAATTCGTTTATTTATTGTTGATACCAAGCCTTTTTCGGAAAGAGGAGAAAATGATGATGAGGACG
>CAISYK010001080.1 GCA_903889605.1 uncultured Bacteroidota bacterium | reverse complement strand
ATAGGTTCGCCGGCAGGATTAAGGCTGTATGAAACTCTTGCTGCATTCGAATATTTACCATAGTTCATTCCGCTATGTATATCAGTATGTTTCAATGCAGGCTATGCATCAGCGAATGAAGCGGAAATTCTTATCTTTATAGAAAAGAAATGCATGTTTAAACAATTATAATGGGATAAACACATGATGGCTGGATAGGCTATGGAATGTAGTATTTTTAGTATCTTTGTTCAAACATAAAAAATATGAAATCTGTATTAAATTCAATTGAAGAAGCAATTTCCGACCTTAAAGCTGGGAAAATAATTATAGTTGTTGATGATGAGGACCGCGAAAATGAAGGTGATTTTATCACCTCAGCCAATAATGCTACACCTGAAGTTATTAATTTTATGGCAACACACGGCCGGGGTCTTATCTGTGCTGCTATTACAGAAGAGCGCTGTGAGCAGCTGGGCCTTGAAATGATGGTAAGAAACAACACATCACAAAATGAAACGGCTTTCACTGTTTCTATCGATCTGCTTGGATACGGATGCAGCACTGGGATTTCGGCAGGCGACAGATCAAAAACTATTCAAGCACTTGTCAATCCTGAAATAAAGCCTGAAGAATTTGGTAAGCCAGGACATATTTTCCCATTAAAAGCTAAAAACGGCGGTGTACTGCGCAGAGCAGGGCATACAGAAGCTACTATTGATCTTGCACGCCTGGCGGGTTTTGATGCTGCTGGTGCCTTAGTTGAAATCATGAATGAAGACGGCACCATGGCGCGCTTGCCGCAATTACTTGAAATTGCAAAAAAATTCAACCTGAAAATAATCTCAATTGAAGATTTAATCGCGTACCGCATAAAAAACGAAAGTACTATATCCAAAGATGTTATTGTTAAAATGCCCACTCAATGGGGTAATTTTGAATTGGCAGCATATCATCAAACCAATAATGATCAGGAACACCTGGCGTTAATAAAAGGAACTTGGGAAAAAGATGAGCCGGTAATGGTACGTGTGCACTCATCCTGTTTAACAGGTGATGTTTTTGGTTCTTGTCGCTGCGATTGCGGGGCCCAGCTTCATAAGTCAATGGAAATGATTGAAAAAGAAGGTAAAGGCGTGATTTTATATATGAATCAGGAAGGGCGCGGAATCGGTTTGCTGAATAAATTAAGAGCTTATAAATTGCAGGAAGAAGGCCGCGATACTGTAGAGGCCAATATAGAATTGGGCTTTGAAATGGATGAACGTGATTATGGAGTAGGGGCACAGATTTTACGTGATTTGGGACTAAGTAAAATACGATTAATGAGCAATAATCCTAAAAAGCGTGCAGGACTTATTGGATACGGATTAGAGATAATAGAAAATATTGCAATTGAAATTGAATCGAATGAACATAATAGGTTTTATCTGCAGACAAAACGTGATAAGATGGGACATTCGTTAAAACTGGATAAATAGGCACCTTTTAAAAATCAGGTAATTTAAAAATTACCTGATTTTTAAAATTGTCAAATTATTCTGCAGATTTTTTTGCTTTATTTTTTTTGCTTTTCAAGTTACTCAAATACCGCTTGAATAATTCTCCGAGAGAATTAAATTCTTCCCTGTAAAAAAGGCCAACTCCTCGGGTATAGTTGGATTCGTTTGTTAATACCTGATTATCATTGGCTCTGTTAAACGCCTTAACCCTGAATTTTCCGTCATCAGTTAGTTTATAATCAACGTTGACATCCCCTACAAAGTTATTAGTGTTTTGATTGGTGGTATTTTGATTATTGTTATT
>CAISYK010001079.1 GCA_903889605.1 uncultured Bacteroidota bacterium | reverse complement strand
TTCAATTATAATGGGAAAGTCGTTAGTGGAACTACCAAAGCGCTTGCCAAACCACAAAATTATGCTGAATCCGCTGCTGATATTTACATGGCTCAAATCCCACTTGGCGTGAGTGGATATGGAAACAGCTCCTCCGTACCTCCTCCTCCTATTATATTTAATTGGAGTAATCCGGAACATTCATATTATATAATGTTTGTTGAGAATATTGAAACTAACCCAATCCTAATTAACTTAAATGATGCCGGAGAGCCAATCAGGGTATTCAGAAATGAACCTACACAGGATATTACTTCTCAAATAAACTCACGGCAATTCAAATATTTTGGAATACATAAAATAACTTTATATCACGTATTGCCCGACTATGCTGATTTATTTAAGAATAATGGAACAAGCTCTCAAAGCCTCACTACACCAACATCTGCAATAAAGAATGGTTTAGGAATATTTACCGCTATTAATAGTGCAGTCTTATACGTTAATGTTCACAAGCAATAACATGGAAACATTTTTGAGTTTCTGTTGATTTATTTTTGATAAACATTTTTCAATTTGAAAACATATACTTTTGATCCATAATTGTAAAAAAATGCAAAAACTATTTTATAAAAAAATAATTGCCGTATGTTTGGGCTTGTTCATTTTGTCATCCTGTACGCATTACATTTATATTTCCCGAAGCCCTTGGCAGGCAAATAATATAGTGCCCGATGGAAAGCCTATCGAATGGACAATTCCCCTTAAATATTACGATGAAAAGAGCAAACTTCAATTCGCTGTCACTAATGATTATCAAAACTTGTATTTTTGCATTAGAGCAACTGAAGAACAAACTCAGACAAAAATGCTTCGTGCAGGAATGCAAATCTGGATTGATACTACAGGAAAGAATGAACATAGAGTTGGAATTTTATTTCCTATTGCAAGCTGGATTAGAAAAAATGAGGCTGGTGAGGAGGGACAAAATAAAACAGAGAAGCACGATATCAGCGGCTTCAAAAACAGATTTTTAAACGAATATAGAGAGATGTCCCTTTCTGGATTTAAACCGCCCATTAATGGTATGAATCCAATTAAAAGCAGCCATGGTATTATAACAAGCATAAATTGGGACAGCATCGGAATCATGACTTACGAGGCGGTTATCCCTTTTAAAACTTTTTATAAGGATTCAATTTCATCGTCTGATAGTTTAAAGCTTATGGGTATTTCAATAGTTCTTAATGCCCTTCCGATGCAGCAAGGAAGGGGTGAAGGAGGCGGCAGGCAAAACGGTGGCGGCGATATGGGCGGCGGCGGTATGGATGGCGGAGGAATGAACGGCGGAGGAATGGGAGGCGGTGGAATGGGTGGTGGTGGAATGCACAGCGGCGGCGGCGGCGGGCATGGCGGCGGACATCATGGCGGAGGAGGCGGGGGAGACTCCCAGGGATCAGCATATCTGTTCGAAACCAATACAATAAATAAGATATTTCAATTAGCGGTTAAAAAGTAAATATTATTATACCTTAAATCCGCAAGAGTTGTTGAAAAGAAAGAGGAAAAGTCAGTAAAACTAATGCTTTAAAGACTTTTCCATTTCAATTATTTTCACCTATTTTGGTGAAACATTTTAGCGGATGAAAATTACAACTTCTAC
>CAISYK010001078.1 GCA_903889605.1 uncultured Bacteroidota bacterium | reverse complement strand
GGAAACGTTTACGAGCTTTTTTCTGACCAGGTTTTTTACGTTCAACCATTTTCGGATTACGAGTCATTAAACCGTCCACTTTTAAAAGCGGTTTATGATTTGCATCTATTTCTACTAAAGCACGGGCAATTGCTAAACGTACAGCTTCTGCCTGACCTGTTACCCCGCCCCCCTTTACATTTACTTTTACATCATATTCATTTAACGTTTTTGTAACGCTGAATGCCTGAGTAATTTTGTATTGTAAAGCAGATGTTGTGAAATAGTCTTTGTAATCTTTATGATTGACTACAATAGTACCATTTCCTTTTTGCACATATACACGTGCTACAGCGGTTTTTCTTCTACCAAGAGTATTTGCTACTTCCATTGTTTTATTTAATTGTATTTAATTTAATTTCTGTGGGTTGTTGTGCTGCATGCGGATGCTCTGCTCCAGCATAAATATATACATTGCGTCTTAGTGCATCACCCAATTTATTTTTCGGCAGCATACCGCTGACAGCCATTCTGATAACCTCTGTAGGTCTTTTGGCTAATAATTCTTTGGGTGTAGCAAAACGCTGTCCGCCCGGGTGACCAGTATGACGAACATATTGTTTGTCATTTATTTTGTTGCCGGTTATTTTTACTTTCTCAGCATTAATAATGATAACATTATCTCCAGTATCTGCGTGCGGAGTAAAGTTAGTTTTATTCTTGCCTCTTAAAATATAGGCTGCTTTTGAGCTCAAACGACCCAATACCTGGTCTTCGGCATCTATTAACACCCAACCTTTGTTTACAGTCTCTTTACTTGCTGAAACTGTCTTATAACTAATTGCTTCCACTGTATTTTAGTATTAATTTATATTCAAACGATTCCAATTTTTTACAAATCGGGACGCGAAGATAGGTAGATTTTTTATTTCCAACAAACTAATTCACAAATAAATTGTTGAAAACTAAACTTTAAGCATGTTTTATATGTGTTTTTCTCGACCTTAATAGATTATTGAATATTAAGAAAGTCATAATTCCATATCCTGTCATCATTCGTCCTGCTTTACGCTTCAAGTCCGCACCTCTCTCAAAAAATCAGCCCTTGGCGGGCTTTCCGCTGCAATCAGGCTTATTTATCAAAAGTTTTTTTTCAATATAATCACCACTAAGACATTTAGCCCACTTAGCGGCACCGAGAAAAAATAATAAACAAAAATACATTAATAAAATTACCAATAAGATTCCTGAATGAGTCATAGAAGCTCAAAACAGCCTTTAACATATAAATAAATCTTGTGTTTCTTCAGGTTCTAAGCGCCATAGTGGTGAAAACACACATCAAAAACCTCAGTTCGATTATTATTATGATACTGTCATTCCGAATCTTTTATGAGGAATCTTGCTCATTATTCAGCATTATTTTAATCAATAACAAGATCTCTCTTGGCGAAAAACCAATCGAGATGACATCTATAATAAAGAATTTCGGGTTAATCGAACTCAGGTCAAAAATAATCTTAGTGTTTCCAAGTATTTCTGAGTCTAAGTGCCTAAGCGGTGAAAGCATACAGCAAAACCAATCTTAGTGTTTCTTAGTGTCCTAAGTGCCTTAGTGGTGAAAGCTTACAGCAAAACTCCTTGTTTCTTAGTGTTCTCAGTGCCTTAGTGGTAAAAACTTCAACCCGCACTATTAAGAATTATTCTAAATTAGATGTTAGACATTTCCATGACAATAAAACACTAAATAGAACTGACCTTTGTATAGATAAAAACTACTATTGTGAATAAAATCAAAATTATAGCATTTACCTACAAAATCACCGATTTAAATGAAATTGGTAAACTTCATATTGAAGAAAGTGCTTTAGAAAGCCGTCTGCATTTCTTAAAGCAGAATTCAGGCCTTGACGAATTATTATACCTTTCTACCTGTAATCGTGTTGAATTTATTATATCCAATAAAGAAAGCATAAATAAAACATTCCTTACCAAATTTTTTACAGCATTTAATCCTTCTTGGGCTCCATCTGAAATTAACTGGGCAATAGAAAACGCACAGGTATTTGAAGATGATGCAGCCTTTCGTCATTTATTTAATGTAGCATCATCCATAGATTCACTTGTAGTTGGTGAAAGGGAAATTATTACCCAAGTGCGTAACTCTTATGAAAAATGCAGCGCATTAAATTTAACTGGTGATTTAATCCGATTAGCTATCAAAAGGACAATTGAAACAGCAAAAGATGTTTACACACATACTAATATTGCCCGTAATCCCGTATCAGTTGTATCACTTGCATATCGTAAACTGCGTGAATTAAATATAAAATCTGATGCTCGTTTCTTAATCATCGGCTCAGGTGTTACCAATACCACAATGGCGAAATATTTGAAAAAGCATGAATTTACTAATTTCACCATATTTAACCGCACATTGGCAAATGCTGAAAAATTAGCCGAAGAATTAAACGGAAAATCATATCTACTTTCTGAATTAATAAACTACAAAGAAGGTTTTGATATTATTGTTACCTGTACCGGCTCTTCTGAAATTATTGTCACACCCGAAATATACAAGTCCCTAATTGGTGATGATAAATCAAAAAAAGTAGTGATTGACCTTGCCATACCTAATGATCTTGATGCTGAGATTTTAAATAATTATGATGTTAATTTAATTGCTATTAACCACTTACAGGAAGTAGCCAAAGAAAATCTGCTTGCAAGGGAACAGGAAATGCAGGCCTGCAATATCATCATTGAAAGAAATATTATAGAGTTTAAACTCATACTTAAAACACGCAAAGTGGAGCTGGCAATGAGCCAGGTGCCTAAAAAAATGAAAGAGATCAGGGAAACTGCAAATGAGGTGTTTGCAAAAGAACTCTTGAGTTTAGATTCTCAATCAAAAGAAGTGTTGGATAAGATCTTATCCTACATGGAAAAAAAATACATCAGTGTCCCGATGAAGATGGCGAAAGAAATTTTGATTGAAGACATAAAAAATAACTAATTTTACCTCCTCAAACCCTCCCTTAAAAGAGGGTTTTTTATTTCTCCGAAAAAATATTATACATGGATAGAAAAATAACAATTGGCTCAAGGGGCAGTGATTTAGCATTATGGCAGGCGAATCACATTTTACGTAAAGTTCAGAAATTAGGACTTACCGCCGAAATAAAAATCATTTCTACACAAGGCGACCAAATTCAGAATCTGAGTTTGGATAAGCTTGAAGGCAAAGGTTTTTTCACTAAAGAAATTGAAGAGGCATTATTAAACAAAGAAATAGACTTAGCGGTTCATTCACAAAAAGACCTTCCTACAGAATCTCCGGAAGGACTTAAAATTGCTGCTGTTTCTGAGCGTGAAGATGCTGCTGATATTATTGTTGTCCGTAAAGAATGTTTCGACAATTCATTGAAATTGGGTGTCAGAAAAAACGGAATAGTAGGCACTTCATCCCCGCGGAGAAAGTCGCAGTTATTGGCTTTCCGCGGCGACATTCAAATTGCCGATTTGAGAGGCAACGTACCTACCCGTATTCAAAAATTACGCGACAAAAAGTATGATGCCATAATGCTGGCTGCTGCTGGAGTTGAGCGATTGAAAATTAACCTGAGCGAATTCAAAGTGATCCGCCTCGATCCTAAAGAGTTTATTCCTGCACCAGCACAGGGTGTTTTAGGACTGCAGATCCGCGAAGATGATCATGAATTATTTGAATACATTAACAAATTTAATTCCGAGAAAGTTGAAGATACTGTTGGAATTGAACGTAAAGTATTAAACCTTCTGGACGGCGGATGCCAGCTGCCGTTGGGGGTTTACTGTATTAAAGAAGAGAATAAATTTAAGGTATGGACATCAAAAGCAGATGCGTGGAATACCATGCCTAAACGCATTTATCTTGAATCGTACAGTGACGAAGGATTCGCAGATAAAATTGTACAAAAATTAAAATCTATACAGCCGGTTTCGGTTCTCATTACTCGTGACTTAAACGATGATTCATTTTTCAAAAATGTACTGCAGGGTAATGGTTATAAAGTACACGGCATTTCTTTTATTGAAACAAAAAAAGTTGAAACAGCCCAAACACCGCAAAGCGACTGGGTATTTTTTGCAAGCTCTAAAGCTGTTGATTTTTTCTTTGAACAAAACCCCGAATTAAAACCTAAAACAAAATTTGGAGTAATAGGAAAATCTACTGAACTGGAATTAAAAAAACACAACAGAAATGCGGCATTCGTTGGTTCCATAAATGACACCAAGGCTGTAGGAAAAAAATTCGCAAAAGCTGTAGGCATTGAAACTGTTCTATTTCCGCAGGCTAAAGGAGGTTTGAGGACAATTCAGCAGCAGTTTGAAGATGCTGAAAAATTAACTGATTTAGTAGTTTACGAAACAGTGAAAAAAGAAAATGAAAAACTTCCTCAAGCTGATGTTATCGTTTTTACAAGCCCTTCTAACGTCACTTCATTTTTTGAAAAATGGAAAATTACTTCAGCTCAAAAAGTAATTGCTATTGGAAAATCTACTGAAAAGAAATTACTTGAATTTGGCGTTGAAAACTGCATACTGCCTGCATCTTTTGATGAAGTTGGATTAGCGGAAGCTGTTTTTGGGCTGTAAGTAAACCTATAAACCTGAGTTCGATTGTTAATTTAGGCTAAAGCCCAATAATAACAAGGTTTATCAAATCCACGCCTTAAAAGGCGTGGCTATTATTTTATACAACTTAATAATTTGCTTGGATTGTTGCCACGGTCTTTAGACCGTGGTATTATAGCAAGCAATTATATTGGGCTTTAGCCAAAACAGGTTCGTATTATTAATCGAACTCAGGTTATAAAGTTTTTTGACACGGATTGCACGAATTTTGATAAAATAATTCGTTCAATTCGTGTCATCTTTTTTTAATATTTTCAATTTCTTTCATCACTTCGTCCATTTCTCTGGAATCAGGATAAAATGATATAATTTTTTGCAGTACGGCCTCCACCAATGAATCAGGGCAGGATGCACCGCTGGTAAGCAAAATATCAACAGAAGATTTTTCCGGAAGGAAATTTTCAGTCACTAAATGTTTCTGATCAGAATAATGGAAATGGTTAATGCTGCTCTTAGAAACTATTTCTGCGGCAGATGAAATAAAATACGACGGTAATTTTTCCTCACACAATTCAACAATATGAGATGTATTTGAACTATTATATCCGCCGACTATAATTGCTAAATCCGCATTTTTTTCAAGAAGGCCAAACGTTGAAATTTGGTTTTCATTAGTTGCATAACATAAGGTATCACGTGTATCTGCAAAATGACTTTTCAAATCTTCTCCTGCATATTTTTGCCCCATAATTGTCCTGAAATAGTCAACAATTTCCTGTGTTTCGGATGCCAGCATAGTGGTTTGATTAATTACCCCTACCCTCTTTAAATGTTCTGTCGGATTAAAGTCCTTAGAATATTTACCTTTGAAAACTTCTTCAAACTTTTCAATTGAAATGCTGCCTAAAATAAATCCCCCCAATACTTTGGATTCCTTGATATCTTTTACAATAATTGAAGGCGCATTTCTTTCGCTGTGCGAAAACGTAGCACGCGTTTCCTCATGCTTATCCTTACCGTGAATAATTATTGTATAATTATCTCCGCCTAATTTTTCCGCTTTTTTCCAAACACGCTCTACGAATGGACAAGTAGTATTGTATCTGCGCACTTCGATACCAATTTTATCAAGAGCCTCTTCAATAAATAATGTTGTGCCGAATGCAGGGATTATTACAATATCATCACTGTTAAGTTCACTAAATGGGATAATCTGGCTGCCAGAAGTGTCCATTAAAAATTTCACCCCGCGCTCTACCAGATCCTTATTAACATCTTGGTTATGGATCATCTGGCTCAGCAAAAATATACGCTTTTCAGGATTTTCATCTATGGCTTTGTAGGCAATTTCAATTGCATTTTCAACACCGTAACAAAAACCAAAATGGCGTGCTATATAAAAGCGGACAGGGCCAAAATCGAGCAATGTAGGACTAAAATCCTGTTTCTGAGGATCACTTTTTTTTCGAATTTCTTTT
>CAISYK010001077.1 GCA_903889605.1 uncultured Bacteroidota bacterium | reverse complement strand
GAATATGCGTTTAAGATATTTTGCACCCCTTTTCCCCATTCCTCGGCTCCGCAACGGTGAAATTCATCAAGAACAATTAAACCAACATTTAACGCTTTTATTTCCTCTTCCGTTATGAACATCCCTTTCGGATAGGTCATAAAAATTGTTTTCTCTTCCCAAAGGATGTGCTCCTTTAATTGGTCTAGTATGTAATTGGAAGGAGCCATTACAAGTTTATTGACCTTTTTGAAATCGCTTAATAATTTTGCAATCAGATAACTTTTACCTGTTCCTGTAGCTTGCACTACGGCAACCGTTTTTGATTCCTTAAATTTTCTTTTTACATTTTCATAAGTCAGTTGATTATGTGAAAAAAGTTGTATCTGTGGCTCTTTTATATTAGATAGGCTATATGATTTACTTAATTCTTCTAAATATAATTTATCACATAGTAGCAGATTAAATTGGGTTAACTTTTGTGCTTCATTATCAAAACCGTAAGGAGCGACTAAACAATATTGGTTGCAATTATATTGAATGCCTATTATTTCAAGCTTTATTAGCTCGCTTCTTACGCTATCATATGAAATTGGATTTTTATGATATTTAGTTTTTACAATAAGAATAATTTCATCAGGTTTTTGCGGATAGGACAATCCCAAATAAATTTGACCGGAATGTTTAAACGGAGAAACGATATAACCATTGCCTTTATACAAATCAGTTACCAATATTACGAGCTTGGAAATCGCAATGTCATGTGACATTTGATTCAATGCAGCTCCCTCCTTCATTTGAGTTTCAGGCAGGTATTGATTGTTATCAAAAAACATTTGTAACATTTCAAGCATACAAACAAGAGTTTATTTTGGAAATTACAACGCAAATTTAGGGAAGATTTGAATACTGATAACCTTACCATGATAAGTTCATTTAACAATATCGAATAATTGTGCTTATTACATTTTATTTGCTTCACAAAATCCAAACTTGTGGCTATGTTAATTTTTAAAGGAGCAAAGAACAATCAACCAAATTTTGAGAGTAATGATAATTATCATCGAAATGAGTGATATTTGAAATATGGAAAAGGCTGAAAATAAAGAGGTTTATCAGTACTTCCTGTAATAAAAGCTTGGAGGACATTTCAGGTTCGAAACCGTTCATTGGGATAAAAGCGAAAGCCCTTGAATTTCAATGGCTTTGCCTTTCTGTGAACACGGCGGACAATTTTTCGAACCATATTTATAAAGACCTTGATATTTTGGTAAGCCTGAAACGTTCCATAATATTAAAACCTAAATAAAACTAACCTAATAACCGAATGCCCCCCGCAATGTACTTCACCTTCAATGCAGGCCTTTTCAGACTGATTAATCATCTTTTAATTAAAAAAAATAAAAATATTACCCTAATTATATATCTAATATTTGAATAATTTACCCTAATTTTATATGTAATAATTAGAATATTTACCCTAATTTTGTGATATGTTTAAAAGAACCATAGTAAAAGAGCTCGAAAAATGGGCAAAAAAAAAGAATAGAAAGCCATTAGTAATAAGAGGGGCAAGACAAGTTGGTAAAACGACTGTTGTAAATCAGTTTGCCAAAAAATTTGAGCAATACATCTACCTAAACTTAGAACTTCCCGCCGACCGCAAACCATTTGAAAATTTTAAGGATTTAGAAACATTAGTGCAATCCTTATTTTTTTTGAAAGATAAAGAATACTCAAAAAGAAAAAAAACATTACTATTTATAGACGAGATTCAGGAAGTACCTGAAGCATTTAATATTTTACGTTTTTTCTATGAACAAATGCCAGAAATGCCTGTTATTGCCGCTGGCTCATTACTTGAAACAATTTTTGATAACAAATTAAGTTTCCCGGTTGGCAGGGTTGAATTTGTTGTTGTAAGGCCTGTTTCATTTATTGAATTTTTGGAAGCCTCTGGCGAAATACAATCACTGGGACAAATAAATCACATTCCTTTAAAACCATTTGCACACGAAAAATTATTAACTCTTTTTCATACGTACGCTTTAATAGGCGGTATGCCCGAAATTGTTAAAGAATATTCCGAAACAAAAGATATAACCTCATTAGGTACTTTGTATGATTCCCTTATAGCATCATACATAGATGATGTAGAGAAGTATGCGCATACCAATACACAAGTGCAAATAATCAGGCATGTTATAAAAGCGAGTTATTTTGAGGCAGGAAAGCGTATTAAATTTCAAGGTTTTGGCAAATCGGGTTATGGTTCAAAAGAAGTAGGTGAAGCCTTGCGAACCTTAGAAAAAGCTTTGCTACTTAGTTTAATTTATCCAACAACTAATACAAAACTGCCTATAATACCTGAATTACAAAAATCACCAAGACTGCAATTATTAGATACAGGTTTGATGAACTATGCCGCAGGTATTCAAAAAGAAATAATTGGAACAACCGACTTGAATAATGTTTATCAAGGTACGGTAATTGAACATTTGGTTGGACAAGAATTATTAGCATGTAATTTTAATGCCTTAAGTGCTTTAAATTTTTGGGTGCGGGAAAAAACAACTTCAACTGCTGAAGTTGATTATGTGATTGCTTATGATGGGAAGTTATTACCAATAGAAGTAAAATCAGGAAAAGAGGGTAAACTAAAATCGTTACATCTTTTTATGGATGAATCCCCCAGCAAAATTGCAATTCGTTTTTATGCCGGGGAATTATCTGTAACTAAAGTAACAACACAAGCCGGTAAAAAATATCATTTATTGAATCTGCCTTATTATTTAGTTTCTCAGCTTCCAAAATATATTGAATGGCTAAATAAAGAAATTGATTCTCCTAAAAGTAAAAATAAGCCATAGCTTCCTTAAGGAGTTTTTTTAGCCGAATATGTTTTTTTGATTTCTTTATGATGCGTTCAAATTATTCAGTTTCGGAATGATTATTAGGATAAAAGCAAAAGCCCTTGAAATTCAAGGGCTTTGCTTTCTTGTGATCCCAATTGGATTCGAACCAATGGCCGCAAGTTTAG
>CAISYK010001076.1 GCA_903889605.1 uncultured Bacteroidota bacterium | reverse complement strand
TTTTTGTAAAAAAAAATAAAAGTCTCCGCTTACAATGTCTTTGGGTTTGAAAAGAACGAAACTCTGGGGAAATGCGGCCCAAATATCACTGCGGTGCGGCAGCATTGCCCGCTGTATTCTCTTCGCATAGTTGATACTATCAGTGATGTCCTTGTTTTTTTCTTCAATGATGTTGTGTAATTTTTCTACTTCTACTTTTTGAGTTTCTATGATATTTTTTTGTTTACGTGTTATTCGCAGATTAAGGTAAATATAAGCTGCAAACAAAACAACAAATAACAAACCGCAAACAACTGACCAGATTATAATTTTTTGTTTCTTACTCTCTTCTGCTGTAACTGCTTGTTCTTTCTCCCTTTCTTTTTGATTTATCAACAAGACCTTTTCATTCTCAAAACCCATTTGTGTTTTTGAAACATTTATTGAAATCGCCATATTAAAAACAGAATCCTTATATTCAGAATATAGCTTGTGATATGCTAATGCCTTAGTATTATCAGCCATCTTTTCGTATATCTGATATCCCAAATAATATGTTTGCTGTAATCCATCCAGATCATTTATTTTTTTTGAAATTTCAAGTGATTTATTAATAAATACTAACGCTTTACCGTTCCTTCCGTTTTTAAAATAAATTTCCCCTATACCAATCATATTACGGCACATTCCATAGTAATTGTTATGGGCTTTATCAATTAAAAGTGAATTATTAAAATAATCCATTGCTTTTGAATATTCTCTATGGTCGAAGTAATATTTCCCTAAGTTATTTAATGCGTATGATTCTGAATTCCTATTGAATAATTTTCGACTAAAGTAAACCGACATATTATAATTAAAAACAGCACTATCCTCTTTTCCTAATTCTTGATAAACATTTCCTTTATTCCTATATGCTTCCCCTAATTGAACATCATTAATTTCTGCCAAAATATTTATCGACTTTTCCAGATTTTTTAAAGCTGTCAAATGATTTTTTAATGATAAATTAAACCACCCAAGTTGAGCATAAGCTCTTCCTTCTCCAATTTGGTAATTATTTTCTTCGAAAATTTTTAATGCCCTTATACAATATTCTGTGCCTAATTCAAAATCCCCCATTCCGCTGTATACTTCCGCCAGGCCAAAATAACAATTACCTTTCCCTAAAATATTTTTAGTATTTTCAAAAATATTCAATGCCTTTTCATAACATTCTTTCGTCTTAATATATTCGTCCTTTCGGTAAGAAGCAAGCCCTAAATTCAGATAACTCTGAGCGGCGCCGCTTTTATAATTTAAACTAATAGAAAGCATTAATGCTTTGTTTGAATATAAGATTGCTTTGGGAGGGAAATAGTATAAATAGAAGTCACCTATCTCATTTAAAACTTTTACTTTATTAGTGTCTTCTTCAGCATACATTAAAATATTTTGCAATGAATCAATTTTCTGATTTTGAGCAGATAAAATTAAATTACTAAAATAAAATGTCAGATAAAGCAGAACGTATTTCAAGGTTTTTGTCAACATAGAAGTCTTAACGTATAATTTTTATTAACATACAAACTTCACACTTTTTTAATTGCCTTTAGGTTAACAACCCTGATGGAGGACTTAGTCCCCGCTAGGCAGCTGGTTTATGTTTGTATGTGGTATCTCCTCCCCTGCAGAGATTTCGGGGTTAGCCTCTGGAATTTCGGGAGAAATTTCCTCCGCATACATAAATTTCCAATTCAGTTTTAAACTGAGCTTACGCTTATAATCCTCCTGAAGCCAATTGATATAATTGTCAGTACTCTTACAAATGCAATATGAATAACGTTTTACTCTATAATTAATATCCTCATCCAAAAGTTTGACGAGTTCAGATGCTTCAAAAAAATCGGTACTATTCTCTGCACATATCCTCGCATGCTGCTCAATTGAGCGTTCAACAGCCGCTTTTGGCCTGAGGCCTTGTTTCGTTACAAGGGCATATTCTTCTTTCATATTAAAATTAACAGATTCAGACTTGCTGAATTTTGCCCTTAATTCCGCAGGCATTACATACTTGAATTGACGTTCTATCTCCGAGTCGGACGAAAGATTTTGAAGATAATAATCAGGTGCACGAAATATTTCCTGCCAGTCAACATATGAATCCCAAAGCCCAAACCGAAGGGCATTATTACCCAGATCAATTACTGTAAATTCAGACTTGCCTGGAAGTATTCGAGACCCCCTTCCTATCATTTGGTAAAACAATGTTAAAGATTTTGTAGCACGATTTAAAATAATACTCTCTACAGTAGGTTCATCAAAACCTGTTGTAAGAATTCCAACCGAAGTAAGAATGGCGTCGGGCGTTGTTTTAAACCAATTTAAAATATCTCTCCTCTCCTGTTCGCTGTTGGTATTATCAAGATGCCTTATATCAAAACCTGCATTGATAAATAATGAATATACATGTTTGGAGGTATTTATACCATTATTAAAGATCAGTGTTTTTTTTCCCAGGGATTTTTCTTTATACGCAGCAAGCAATTTCTCCTGCATCATATAATCACTGTAAAGCCTGTCGGATGAACTTACAGTATAATCGCCGTCGATTCCTATTTTTAAGGATCCAAGATTTACGTCGTAGCTGTAAGTTGTAGCTTTGGAAAGAAAGCCTTTTTCGATAAGCGATGAAATGGAATGACCAACAATAAGTTCACTATAGTTGTCCTTCATTGGAAGTCTGATATTCGAACTCAATGGAGTGGCTGTAACACCTAAAATATCAGACTTTTGGAAAAATTGGAATAATTTCCTGAAAGAATTGTAATGAGCTTCGTCAATAATAACCAAGCCCACCTGTTCCATTTCTAACTTTTCATCCTGCAGCCGGTTATTCAATGTTTCAACCATAGCAACAAAACACATATACTCTTCCTGATCAGGCAAAGACTTTACTTTGCTGTTGATGATCTTATTTTTTACCCCGAATTCATTAAGCATGTCAGATGTCTGACCGCATAATTCAATACGATGAGTAAGGATAAGAACTTTTTTTCCAAGATCATGAATATAGCGCTTTGCAATCTCAGTGAAAATCACCGTCTTTCCGCCTCCTGTTGGGAGCTGGTAGAGCAGATTATGACCCTCAGGGAAATTTTTAAGACGTTCGAATATCTTATCTATCGCATCCTGCTGATAGTCATAAAGTTCTTTTCCTGCTTTTTTTTCTTCAATATCCAGCTGACCAAGCGGCATCCTTCTTATATTAAAAATCCTACAAAGTTAATCAATTACTGAAGTTTAAACCTCTATTTCAATGTTAAATATTAATAAATTACTCTCATCATTAAATAAAT
>CAISYK010001075.1 GCA_903889605.1 uncultured Bacteroidota bacterium | reverse complement strand
TGAAACAACATCAGTGAGAAAAAGTGTTTCATTATCTTTCCAAACACTATTCCTGTTATATGTTTTAATTGAGAATAAAAATATAATAATGAGTAAGGCACCGTTTGCAAAAACTTTAGAAGACTTTTCCATTCTGATATATAGGGCTGCTAAAGCTATACAAATTGCCAAAGAAGGTTGAAATAGAAAGCGTTCCGCTAATGGAGCCCCGATATCTACAATAAAATTGGCAACTAACGAAATAGTAACAGCAAAATAGAGAATACAGAATGAGTACAGCGACCTCTTTTTGAAAGTAAAAATAGAATATAAAAGCAGACCGGAAAGCAGCAGCAGAGAAAGCGTAAATTCTATGGAATATAGATCAATATATGGAATTTGATTGTATCCGTATTCCCATGATAATGGTTGGGGAAACACAAGCAGACGTAAATACAGCAGAAGAATAAAAACCTTTGTAGCAAAGGCTTGTGAAGCTGAAGCTAATAAAAAAGGAGACGTAAAAATGTCGCCTGATGCCGGGTTTGTATATCCGATTACACAATACCGCAGCGCCATGTAGCCCGCAAAAACAACAATTAAAGGTATGGCAAACAGAATGGAGTTTTTTATTGATCGATTAAAAAAGAAATACATAATAAGAGGTACGGCGGCCACAAAAGTAACAGCACTTTCTCTTGTAAGCAGCGCAAGAAAAAAACATATCAAAGCAATTATAATCTTCCATGCTGCCGGCGTTTCAGTATACCTGATAATATATATTAAGGATACTATAAGTAAAATATAGGTTATAAGTTCATCCCTGCTTTTTACATTAGCAATAACTTCGCAGTGTATAGGATGAACTGCAAACAAAAGACAAGTAATAAAAGCTAAATATTTATGCTGCTCTCTAAATACATAAGATTGTAATAATTTAAATAATAATGCAATCAGCAGAGTAAACAACAAAACATTTATTAAATGACTGATCCATGGGATTGCTCCGAAAAACTGATACTCCAAAGCAAAAATTATCAGAGTAAACGGCCTGTACCTCCCTCCCGAAAATTCATCTCCTTCTGTATGATGACCGCTTAAAAGATCGGTACTCAGTATTTCAGGGATACCTTTTATGCCTTTTTCAACATATTTATTTCCGGTCATTACAACTCCGTCATCCAATGCATAATCATTAAATAAAGTATTAAAGTTTAGGCTGAAAGCTAAAAGCAGCAATATGATAAATTGTTGCTTTGAACTCAATATGAAATTTTTTGTAATAGTCATTTTTGAAACGTAATAATTTCTATTTAGAAAATTCATTTTTATTAAACTTATGATTGGGATCCAGGATTAAAACATTTTGCCATGCTGCATCACCATTTTTAGTGTCATTTAGTAAATAATAATTTCCGCCCAAATTATACCAAGCCTCTGTATTTGTATTGTTTAATTCCACAGATTTTTTGAAATATTTTACGGCTTCCCCAATTTTGCCTTGTTCGGATAAGCCATTGCCCTGGCGGTATAAAATGTCGCTGAGCTTTTCTGTCCATTTTTTTGTTCCGGAGTCCAACGGATCCAGCTTGTATGCTTGTATCCAAAGATCGGCTGCTTTAAAATAATTTTGAAGGTAATAATATGCAAACCCTAATCGTAAATA
>CAISYK010001074.1 GCA_903889605.1 uncultured Bacteroidota bacterium | reverse complement strand
ATTTAATTTTTCTTTTGTTTTTCTTTTGTTATACGCATCAATAACGTTATCTATAATACCATTTTCTTGGCTTATAAATTTTCGAGATTGTTTAAGTTGTTGATTTATTACAATCTCCTTTTCGTATCGTTCCAAAATTCTTTTTTCAAGTTCAACAGAAGATGCAATTCTTCTTACAAATATTAACGACTTATCTTGATTCTTTAATTGTTTAATTATTTCACTCTCTAATTTAGTTTGTTTAGGATGGGGTGGGAATCGATTAAAAGTCTCACTATAAGAGGATATGATACCTTTAACAATATTAATATCTTGGCTTTCTTTTATATTACGATGTTCAGTTTGCTCATATTCTTTTTGTGAATCATCATCGCTTTCAGATTCATTTTCGTTTTGTTTTTGTTTATTGTTTTTTCTATCAATGTCAACGTTATACGTTTCAAACCCTGCCAACATACCAATTTCGAAGGAGGCATTATTTTTTTGATTTAAATGTTTAATAGATTTATATTGGATTAATTGCCAAAACACACTTTCAAAAGTATCATCAACTTCTAATGGTTCTGCAACCTCGGATTTATTTACATTTCCTTGCCTATGTTCTGCCCTGCATTGGTTTCTTGAAACAGTATCATCTTTTAGAATGTACTCCAAATTACCTCTTATTAGAAAACTTTTTAAGGAAGATTCAATTTCAGAATTGGTTTTTGCATTGGATAAAAGATGCTTGTTCGTAAAGCACGATAGCTGATGTTTTATTTCGTATAGATTTCGATCCTTCGGTGTGGCGGATAGACAAATAACTGTTTTTGCTAAAGGAAATTTTACGTGTCCTTCTAATTGGGGGAAATCATTGAAAATTTTTTCGTCTTTAACCGCACCTAAAAAACGAGCCGTGGCTTCATTTCTTATGGACTCAGACTTTTCTTGTGTTTCATTTCCTGGTCCATATTTATAGTTATGTGCCTCGTCTATAATTAGACAATTAATTTGGGGTGATAACGCATTCATTAAATACGCAATAAGATTGCGTAACTGTCGAAAATTGTCTTTGTAGAAATATCCCAATGCATAGGCTTGATTTATTATTTCTTCCGCCAGTTCATCACCATTAAATACAACATTTATAAAATGTTCTTTTAAATCTTTCCTTGAATTACTGTAATTTACAATACTACTAAATGAAGTCATCCTAAAAATAGTAAGTGGCTCGTTAATACTTATAGGTCTAATTCTATCCTTTATGCACCCATCGAATGTATATGCAGATTTTACGTGTACTTTTTCTGAACGGTAATTTTTGGAAACAAAGTTCCCTAATTCCTTTTTCCATTTGTCTTGCAGATTTTTTTTAGGAACAATAATTACATCTTTATGCCCTTCGCTGTTTTTGGAAAAGTGCCTAAGAAGAATAGCAATACCAGCAGCAATATAAGTTTTCCCTAAACCTACTTCATCTGCAATATACAATAGATTGTTTTCAGGATTAATTAAATATTGATACCCTTTAATAATGACGTCAAGCTGTCTATTGGCAAGTTCTTTCCCAATATACTCGTTCGTTTTTAAATCAAGAATGGTTTTAATTTCGCTTTCAAGATTAATCATATTCAGTCATTATTTGTTTTTTTATCCATTCTTCCTTCTGCTTTAGGTCAGGAATTTTTGCGCACAATACGGAAGATAATTTATCAAGTCTATCTTTTTTAATTCTAATATCTTTAATAAAAAGAGCCCATTCTCTATTTTCAATCAGTTTTTTAGCCAAACATTTTTCAGCCTTGGCATACATCATCTTATCAATGATTTGCAGAAGCATCCAATAAAAACTATTTTGGATATTTCCATCTTCATACTGTTGTTCAATATCATTTAAATAAAATGAAAGTGTATCAATATTTTCACTCAATAAATAATATTTTAAATTCTGAAACTGCTCTCTTTGTTCTGTTTGATTAAGGCTTCTAACCGGAAATAAAAATCTTTCAAGCCTTATTAAGCCATTGTAATGAGTTGCCATCTCATTGAGTAATAACTTAGTTTCTAACTTACTCGCGTCAACTATACCTGATTCATCTGTGGTTCGCTCTGCAATTGTCCTCGTAATCCTTTCTTTGGCATAATCATCATCAAAAAATTGCCAATACTTTAAAATTGCAAACGCATCCAATTTAAACCCCAATGGTTTTGTTTCAATGGAATCTTGATTGGCAT
>CAISYK010001073.1 GCA_903889605.1 uncultured Bacteroidota bacterium | reverse complement strand
TCCACATCAAAAGAAACATAAATTAAGTTGCAGTGGGTTAAATGTGCTAAGGTATCGCGGGCAATTTTCTCAACTCCGTTACGCTTCACTTCGGCAGTAGTAAACGTTTTTACTTTATGTTTTTTTAGAAGATATGTTTCTTCCGGTTCAACATCACGAACACCAATATAAACGAGGTCTTTATAGGTAATTTTTGGACTTATTCCTCCTGACTTTTTTAATTTGTTCCAAAGTTCAATAGTTTCCTTGTCCGGCTTATTCATTTTGTTTGCTATATTATCTTCAGCCAGGATAGCGGCAACAGGCATACCGTGCATATTGCCAGTCGGAGTGGTATACGGGCTATGAATATCGGAATGTGCATCAATCCAAATAACACCTAATTTTTGTTTCGGATAGGCCATTCTAATTCCTGCAATAGTGCCGAATGCCGTACTATGGTCGCCGGCTAAAACTATAGGAAAGCAATTTTTCTTTAATGTTTGTGAAACAACTAATGACAGACGTTCACAGATGCTTAAAATTCCGGCAATACGTTTTGCATATGTGGTTTTAGTGGGCTCAAATAATAATTGATTTTCGGTTTTTACATCCAAAGATTCAATTTGTTTGAACATATTGCTTCCGTAGTCGAGGGCTGCAATTTTTATTGCATCAACGCCCATGCTTGCACCACGTGTACCGGCCCCAATTTCTGATTTTACTTCAATAAATTTAACTTTTTTCATTTATTATATTATTTTTAATATATCATTATTAATTGCCTAAGACTAGTTTGCCGAATTCTAAAATCATAGAAGACTATTTGCAGCAATTTATCATTAAAATATCGTTAAATAAACTCTATTGATATAACAATTTTTAAATAGATTAAATATTGAAAAAAACATCAAACTATTTAAATACATTTGTAAAATTATAGATTCTCCCCAATTTAAATTTAAAAATGGAAAATAAATACTGTGATTTAATTCAGCAAACCTTTGATTTTCCGCAAGAAGGCTTTGAAGTTATAGATGAAGAACTTCATTTTTATAATATTCCTTTGATGGATATTATAAAACAATACGGTACTCCATTAAAAATTTCTTATTTACCAAAGATAAGCTCTCAAATTCAAAAAGCAAAAAAAATATTTAATGTAGCAATTGCCAAAGCAGATTATAAGGGCAAATATACATATTGTTACTGCACAAAAAGTTCTCACTTCTCTTTTGTGCTTGAAGAAGCTTTAAAGAATGACATTCATCTGGAAACATCCTCAGCTTTTGATGTGCCTATTGTGCGTTCTTTATTTTCGGCTGGTAAAATTTCAAAAAATACATATATTCTAAACAACGGATATAAACGTCCGGCATATTTAAAATATATTAGTGAATTAGTTAATGACGGCTTTGTAAATTCTATTCCTATTTTAGATAATAAAAATGAATTGCCTCAATTGGAGAAGCTTTGTAAAAAAAAGTTTAAGGTTGGTATTCGTGTTGCGACTGATGAAGAGCCAAAGTTTGAGTTTTACACATCCCGTTTAGGAATCAGACAGGCTGACATAATTGATTATTATAACAGTCATATAAAAAACAGTTCAAAATGCGAGCTTAAGATGCTTCATTTTTTTATCAATACCGGTATTAAAGATACAACTTACTATTGGACTGAATTAACCAAATGCCTTAATGTATATTGTGATTTAAAGAAGATTTGCCCTAGTCTTGATTCGTTGGATATTGGCGGAGGTTTCCCAATACGCGCTTCTTTAGGTTTTAATTATGATTATGGATACATGGCAGATGAGATCATTCAAAAAATAAAAAATGTATGCGATGAGCGTGGTGTAGATGAGCCGAATATATTTACTGAGTTCGGAAGTTTTACTGTAGGTGAGAGCGGGGCTACTTTATATTCTATAGTAGATATAAAAAAGCAAAATGATAATGAACTTTGGTATATGATTGATAGTTCATTTATTACAACTTTGCCAGATACCTGGGGGATTAAACAGAAATTTATTTTATTGGCTATAAATCATTGGAATAAGGAGTATCAGCGTGTGAATTTAGGCGGTTTAACATGCGACAGTGAAGATTATTACAATGCTGAATCACATCTCAACCAGGTTTATATGCCGATAGTAAGTGAAAAACAAAAAGAACCT
>CAISYK010001072.1 GCA_903889605.1 uncultured Bacteroidota bacterium | reverse complement strand
ATAGTCAGGAACAATTGGGTAAGTTGTAATGCTTATTCCACTACCCTTTAGCATTCCATAACCGGAAGATGCAATACAAGCTGCTCCCATATTTCCTAAAGAACCTTTATGATGCAACGATTCATTGCCTGATTTGATAGAATCTACAATATTGTCTGCCACCAATTTTGCTGTTATTCCTGATGGCATACCTGTTCGTGGTGGCGATGGAAATATTTCCGTTCCATTTTTACTTTTGCGTGGTTTTGAAATTGAATGAGGTGGTGCAAAGGCAATTCCCGGTGCAAAAATGTTAGCGTAACTTGGATTTTGATATGTTTCCGGCCAATCTTGAACAGTCCATTCTTCATAAGGTTTAGGAGTATAATCGGCATCTACGATCATAAACCCTTTAAACAACTTATCTGTAATATCATTATTGTTTTTATCGAAAGCTTTAAATCCATGCCCCGAAAAGGCAGGAATTAGCATAGCAAAATCAAATTCTTCTGTTTTAATTTCCCCATCCAGATTTTCATAATGAGCTTTGCCTTCTTCAATTTTGTTTACACCTGCTCCTAAAATCCATTTGATGCCTCGGTCTTGAAAAACCATTTCAACTAATTCCTCTGATTGCATTGGCTTTCCTGAAACACTCATCGTCATTCCATCCATACCAAAATCACCCAATTTGTATTCGTTTGAGATCCATGTAATTTCAACCTTGTCTCTTACTTTATGCCTTTTGAGTTCTTGCTCTACATTTAAAATGTATTCAAATGCAGCGCCTTGGCATGTAGCTTTGGGGTGGCCTGTGCCAATAAGAATCTTAGCTTTTTTGTCGCTATTTTTAAGGCTTTCAATTAACTCATGCAATCCTTGCCACGCATGTTCAGCATGATCGTAAGTACAAACGGAAAAAGTTTTATTTGTTCCCGGATTTAGATTTTCTGTTAAATCAAATGCCAATTTTGGTCCGGTAGCATTGATTAGAAAATCATACGTTATTTTTTCTTGACTACCTTTTTGTTCTCCAAAAACATATTCAACTAATACATAAGGCTTATTTTCAGTGGAATCGCCTTCAGGATGAAAAGAAATTACCTTAGCTTGTTTATAACCAATACCTTTCTTTTTATATAAAGGCTCCAAACGGAAAATTACATCTTTCGGTTTCATCCTTCCAATGCCAATCCAAATATTTGAAGGAACCCATTGATAATTTCTGTTTGGAGACACGACCAACACTTCATGTTCTTTGGAGAGATTGCGTCTTAAGTGAGCTGCTGCGGTGTGTCCCGCAATTCCTGCTCCTAATACAACTATTTTTGACATTTTATTTTTTTTGTAAAGTTAAATCGATCAAAAAGAATGTATCGTAACATTTGTTACATGCCAAACAGATTTATAAGAAAAGCTACAAACCAATTATAAATGGTAGTTTGTATTTTGAAAAATAAATTATTCAGGCAAACAATTTTTTAATTTTTTATTTAATACATCTGTTTTGAGAAATGAGTTTTTAAGAAGAGGAAACCATTTGTAGTTCTTAATTTCTTCAATAATAAATAGATCTTGAGGGCTTTGAGAGAGCATGAACACAGAGAACTGATTCTCCAACTTTTTGAGATTATCTAAGCCGCAGGCATTTAATTCTCCTTTAGTAGCCAGTTTCCCTAAACTGTCAATTGCGGGAGGCTTTAATTCTGATTTCAACTTCACCCCATAGGTTTTTTCATTATCTATTCGCTGAACGATGAACAGGTAATTGATGCTATCCGAAACGTAGTAGGTGTTGTATTGGTATCTTGCTCCGGTCATGAAAATAGCAATATCGGTCAAACATGGCGATGATTTACTGACTATTCTATTGTTGGTTCGGTCAATAATGCTGTCAGTATATAGTTTGTAAAGGGTTTCCTTTAATCCTAAAAATCCAACAACCAAACCATCACATAAATGCCCATGTAATTTTACCGCATCATTTAAAGTAATGGTTTGTATATTTTGTAATCGACCTTTTGAAAAGTCTGTATCCAGTACTTTTATGGATGGGTTTTGAGCAAATACAATTCCTGTAAAAAAGAGGAACACTATTAGAACAAACAAGTTTTTCATTTTCTTAAGTAATTAGCAACACTTTTTATTTTCCTGAATTGGTGGGCATGGGACTGTTCCATAACTGCAATACACGCAACAATCTCCTTCTTTTGGTTTTAATATTTTCTTACAGCTTTCACATTCATAGAAAAACTGACAAGCATCTGTTGGCATGGTTTCTTCCTTTTTAAATCCACAATCTGGACAGGTAATAGTTGATTTTAAAATTATTCCAGCGTTTTTCATTTCGTTGTTTTATTCTATCACTTTTAAATAGATCAGGATATAATACAAGCCTGTTAATACAAATAATAGTCCTGCAATAACACGCATTACTTTTTCTGTTTTTTGAATGGCTTTAAAATATTTTCCTAACTGTGAAATACTAAATGCAATAATCCCCGTGAAGAACATCACCAATGTTCCTGCACCAATTGCATAAAAAATGGGATAAATAAAACCAGCATCGTTCTTTATACTCATGGGGATTAATGCACCAAAGTATAATGCTCCGCTATATGGGCAAAAAGCCATTGCAAACAATGCTCCTAACAAAAATGCACCAAGCAAGCCTTTCTCTTTGAATTTATCGCTCCACTTTTCTGTAAAGTTTCCTTTGCCTAAAAAATTAAGTTTAATAACATTCAGCATAACCAAGCCGACAAGCAGCATAATTGGGCCGACATATTATTCGCCATTGCCTTGAAAAAATTTTGCGATATGAAATTTACTTGCACCGAAAATAATAATTAGAGCAATGCATGTATAAGTAAATGCCAACCCCAATGTATAAAGCAAACCGCTTAGCAACACTTTCTTTTTCCCTTGCGAATTATTTTTTGAAATAAATGCGATCGCTGTAATATTTGTAGCTAATGGGCAAGGACTTATTGCTGTGAGGACACCTAACAGTAAAGCAGATACTATTGGAAAATTACTGCTATTCATCCATTGATAAAGCGTTTCGGTCATACGAATTATTTTAGAAAGGATTCTATTTTTGCTTTCAATTCAGGATTGAATTTAGTTTCATCATTTGCTTTTTCAAAAGCAAAATCGCTCCAATCGGTAATATTGTCTTTCCCATCCACTACATTATTTATCATCAAAGCTGTTCCTGTTGCTTGAAATTTTTCAGCTAATTTTTCGTTCTTTGGATCATCCACATCAATGATTGAAAACACGATGCTTCCGTTTTTCAATTGCGCTGAAAAATATTTATCTAAAGTAGCTTTGGTGTTCGCCTTCATATTTTTGCAGGTTTCGCATTGTCTTGTTCCATGAAAGCAATATACTTCCAAATGTTTTTTAGTAGATATGTTTGATGCGGCGGTTTTAGTTTCGGTATTACTGCTTGAGAATTTGCTGTCGTTAATATTTTCACTAGAAGGCTTTTTACAAGTCCCATCAGGATTACAATCTTTAGAATTTGGATTGGAACAACAAGATTTTTTCGGAGTATCACCTGTTTTAGTTGGCAGTCCTGCTGCATCCCAAGCATTCATTCCTCCATCCAAGTTTGCGATATTGGTAAAACCGTTTTTCTTTAAAATTTCAAAAGCCTTAGCACTTCTGCCTCCTGCTTTACAAGCCAATATCACCTTTTTGTCTTTGGGTATTTCAGATAAATGTTTTTCCATATCTCCCAATGGAATATTTTGTACATCTTTCACATCATAAGCCTTTTCTGCAACTTCATCAGGCTCACGGACATCAATTAATATCGCATTTTCATTTAAAAGAACAGATGCTTCTGTTACTGATAGATTTTCTTTTTCGGTTTTCAAATCCTTTTGTGAAGAATTTGAATTGCAAGACATCATGAAGATGCTTGCAATCGCTGTCAAAATGATAATTGATCTTTGTTTCATAACTTTTTTTTGTTAAGATTTTTTAAAGAATAATATTGAATAGGTAACCTGATAAAATCATAAAGAAGGCAATCGTTCCAAAATAGATCGCTATTAGTTTCCAGTTCATCACTTTTTTCAAAAGCATTGCTTCAGGCAACGACAAGCCAATTACCCCCATCATAAAAGCAATGGCAGTGCCAAGCGGAACGCCTTTAGCCACCAACACCTGAACAACCGGAATAACACCTGCTGCGTTGCTGTACATTGGCACACCCATGATTACGGCAAGCGGTACGGCATACCATTGCTCCTTATTAATATAATGTTCAAAAAAACCAGTAGGTAAAAAACCGTGCATTCCTGCACCAATGCCAATTCCGATAATAATATAAATGGAAACGCCTTTCACAATATTGAATGCTTCTTTTAAAATAGCAGGAAATCGTTGCGATAATGTGAGTATTTCTTCCTTTAACTCTTCTTCGATTTCTGCGTTGGCAATAATGCCTTGCACCCATGGAGTAAGGTGTTTTTCCAACCTCATTTTTCCCAAAGCAAATCCACCTACAATACCTAAAACAATTCCAGTACCTACATATAAGGCAGTTACTTTAAATCCAAATGCTCCCGCAAAAATTGCGATCGCAACTTCGTTAACTAATGGTGCAGTAATGAGATAAGTAAATGTGATCCCTAATGGAATTCCTCCTTTCACAAAGCCTATGAATAATGGGACAGAAGAACAGGAACAAAAAGGCGTGATAACACCAAATGCAGATGCAAATAAATACTCCAAGCCGTACATCTTATTGCGGCTTAAAAAATTGCGAATTCTTTCTACCGGAAAATAAGAGTTAACTACTCCCATTATAATAGTAATTAAAAAAAGTAAAATCGCAATCTTTATTGTATCAAGTACAAAAAAATTGAGTGCTTCACCCAAATGACTCTGTGCAGATATGCCAAAGACTGAATAGATTAGCCAATCGGCAAAATGTTGTAACCAGTCAAACATGATTTTATTTTTTTATTATTAGTGATTTATTTAGCAACATTTACTACCATCTGAATTTGGACTGTCATTGCAGCAAGATTGCGCTTTTGGTGTGGTATTAGTTCCACAACACCCTGTGTTTTGTGTATTCCCTAATATAGAGGCTGCATTCCCTTTTGTAGGAAATCCTTTTTGTACCCAACGAATAATTCCATGATGCATATTCACTACTTTGTCTTTGTTGTAGCCATGATTCACTAAAAAACCTGCGGCTCTTAAACTTCTTCCTCCTCCCTCACATACAACTACAATATCTTTATCTTTTGGTATTTCTGAATAGTGATCTTCAAATTCACTCAACGGAATGTTAATGATGTTTGGCACATCGTAGGCTAATTCTGCTACTTCGTCCTTTTCACGAACATCAACTAATAATGCACCTTTTTTTACCCATTCTTGAGTAGTAGTTGGGCATATTTCTTTTACTAATGTTTGGTTTTCCATTTAGTTAATTTTTAATCTGTTAATAATGTTTTTATTTCACTGATGTCTGCAACTCTGCCTTTTACTTTGATTACTTCATCAATCATCAATACAGGTGTTGTAAGTACATTGTATTTCATCATTTCTTCGATGTCTTCAATTTTAGTTACATCTGCTTCGATGCCCAATTGTTTTACAGCTTCTAATACATTGTTGTAAGTGGTTTTGCACTTTGCACATCCTGGGCCTAATACTTTAATGTTCTTTTTCATATTTTGATTTATTTTTTTGTT
>CAISYK010001071.1 GCA_903889605.1 uncultured Bacteroidota bacterium | reverse complement strand
ATTCATTTCAAAATATATTTCTTTAAGCGCATCTGTGCATACATCCGCACCCACTTCTGTAGAAATAAAAAAGTACCCTGAATTCTGCAATGATGCTATTCCAGACCCGATGCCGTATGTATATCCTTTGTCTTCACGGATATTTGACATTAAGCGGGAGCCGAAATATCCGCCGAAAAGAGTATTCAGTACTTGCAGAGATTGAAAATCGGGGTGCTTTTTATTGAACAGCACCTTGCCAATTCGAATGGCAGACTGCATTGCATCTTCTTTAAAAATGATATGTTCGGGTTCTGATGATGAAATAATTGATATGCTTTTTGTGCTTAAATCGTTTGCTGCCAGCCAGTCATTTCCTCCAAAATGATTATCTAATAGGCTAATCACATCATCATCCACTTTACCTGCCAAAATAATTTTACAGTTATTTGCCCGGTAATATGATGAATAGAAATCAATTAAATGTGAACGATTGATGACATCAAAATCTGTTTCTTTTACATTTATTCCATAAGGGTGTTTTTCGCCGAATAGCAGTTCAGTAAAACGTTTACGGGCAACATTGGCTACCTTTTGATTGTTCACCAGGAATGTCTGTCTTTTATTTCTAATATGCGTATCAAGCTCATTCTGAGGGAAAATTGAATCTTTAATAATTTGCTCGACTACGGGCAGAGTTGATTTTAAATGTTTATTGAGTGTGTATAAAACTACTGAGGCACTGTCCTGTAAAACACTGGTTTCAAGAAAAGCACCGTAATAATCAACTTTATCTGCAATTTGGGCAGCGGTCAATTGTGAAGTGCCTTCTTCTACCATTGCACTTACTGTTGCTGCCTGCAAAGGTATTTTCTGCTGGTACATCCCTGCTGAAAATAAAAATTCAACTTTGATCAGTTCCTGTGTCCCAGCATTAATCGAATAAACAGGAATATTATTCCGCAGGTGTTTTTCACTTGCTTGCATCATTTCTATTTTCTCTACCGTTTTAAATGCCGGTGATTTTTTTCTGTCAAGGGTTTGCATAATTTTATAATTATTTAATTTTATACTAAAACAATATGCCTGATAAAACACTTTATCACTAAGACACTAAGGTCACAAAGGTACACTAAGATTGTTTTTAAATAAAGTTTCTTGTACTAATTTGTCCTTAGTGTTTATGAGTAAACTAAGTGCCTTAGTGGTTAACCTTTTTTTGTTTTGTATTGAAGTTTTGATGCCGACAAGAAATTAAATTATTCCGTAAAGTGATTTCCCTTTAATACCGAGAGCATCAACTCGTTTTTCAATTTCCGGATCTCTAATTAACGGCGGAGCATGGTGCGGTTTTATACGCGCATCAATTATCAGCGAACCTCTGCATCCCCAATGTTTGTTTTCAATAAAACTATCAATGCCGTGAATATCGTTCGCAGGATTGCTTCGCGTAAATGTAACCCATAAAAAATTATTTAAATTTTGAGCGGTAAATTCACTATCGTCGCAAAGAATAATTAGAGGGAAAATAGTTGATAATTGATAATTGATAATTGATAATTTACTGAGTGTTTCGATTTCAGTTTTTGAAACTTTTTCATCAATAAATTTATTCCCTTCAACAGCAATTATGCCTGGTAATACAACTTTTGGATTTCGAAAATTATCAGGTAAATTTATGTCACCTACCGATGTTCCAAGTTCGCGTAATTTATTTCCGGATGCTGCAATCACTACCTTACTGCCGCTGTTCAGATCTGCACCGCTGTAATCTAAAGTGTCAATTGTAGTTCGTGTATAAAAGTGCAGATCTCTTGTCCAGTCGACACGTTCGAGAACATGTTTGAAATAAGATGCAATGTCATGTGTTGTCAATTCAGGATTGTCTTCAGCAGCTGTAATGAATAAATATTTTGCTAAACTTAATTGTCCAGAACCTAATATGTGATTGGCAATAGTTAAAATTTCCTGAGGTTTACGGTCATTATTGTAAGGGGTATACCGTTCACGCCCGATGGCCAACAGTAAAGGATGCACCCCCGAAGCATCAACAGCGTGAATATCTTTTAATCCGGGAATTTCCTTAGGAAGAGCAGATCCTGTAATTTCGTGTATCAAAGCTCCGAAACTTGTATCTTCCTGAGGCGGCCTGCCAACCACTGTAAAAGGCCATATTGCATTGCTGCGGTGAAACACTTTGTGAACACGCATCAAAGGGAAATTATGCTTTAAACTATAATATCCTAAATGGTCGCCGAACGGACCTTCTGGTTTGTTTTCATGAGGAAACATTTCGCCTGTTATTACAAAATCGGCATCTGATGCAATACAAAAGCCATCATTATATGAATAACGAATTCTCCGATTACCCAAAGCTCCGGCAAAAGTTAATTCACTCATTCCTTCTGGTAAGGGCATCACTGCTCCCAATGTAAGCGATGGCGGACCACCGACAAATATGCTTACTTTAAGAGGGATATTTTTTGCATTTGATTTTGTTTGATGTACACCGATTCCGCGATGCAGCTGATAATGTACCCCAATTTCTTTATCAGGAATATAATCGTTGCCGCTTAATTGTATACGATACATGCCTAAATTTGAATTCATAACACCAGGTTTATCAATATCTTCAGAATATACAATTGGGAGAGTAATAAACGCTCCGCCGTCATTGGGCCAGCATTTTATTTGCGGCAATTGAGAAATTGCAGTTTGGTTTTGTAAAATAGGGTTATTGAATCTTGATTTCTTTGGTATTGCCGCAAAAGCTGTAAGAGCAATATCGGCATATTTCAGAGGGTGTTTAAGTGCTTCTAGGGGATCGTTTTT
>CAISYK010001070.1 GCA_903889605.1 uncultured Bacteroidota bacterium | reverse complement strand
TTATCTAATTTTTCAATTTTTCTCATTCTTTTATCCTGATTTTTTTACAAAGTAACAGTAAAAAGCGCTTTGAATAACGATTTCCCTGGAATATTTATTATAGTTTTAATAAGTGTGTCTTGCCTATGTTTGCTCGTTTTGCAGAATATTGTTCTGCGTTTCTGTAAATTTAAAGAATTATATTGTTAATAACTTTTTCTGACAGTCATATTGGATATTAAAAAATATTTCCTACCCTTGCCGTGGAAAAAAAAACTGCTCTAACGGTAAATAGCCGAAAAATGTTTCACTAGTCAGCCTTTTTTTAGACAATTAAACTTTAGAATACAAATAAAAATCAAACTACCATGAAAAACAACCTACTTTACACCCTTATTGCATTGACTATGATTGGTGCATCAGCTCAAGCTCAAAAAATCCGCTGCAGTTCAATGGAAAATTTAGAAAGATTAAAATTGGCTGACCCTACTTTAGAAACCCGGATGCAAAAAATAGAAAATCAAAGTCAGGAAATAATTGCAAAAAGTTTAGCACAAGGAAATAAAGGAGTTGCTTCAATAATAAATATCCCGGTAGTTATTCATGTTTTATATAATTCAACAGCTCAAAATATAAGCACTGCACAAATTCAATCTCAGATAGATGTTATAAATGAAGATTACAGAAGGTTGAATTCAGATAAAGTAAATACACCAGCAGCTTTTAACAGTACAGCCGCAGATATTGAAATTAATTTCTGTATTGCCAGCACAGATCCAAATGGAGCTGCAACAACTGGTATCATCAGAAAATCAACAACAACCGCATCATTCAGTGATAATGATGGAGTAAAATATTCATCTTCAGGAGGAGATAACGCCTGGCCTTCAAGCAGCTATCTTAATATTTGGGTTTGTAATTTAGGCGGAGGATTGCTTGGATACGCCCAGTTTCCCGGTGGCCCGGCTGCAACTGATGGAGTTGTGATCAATTATACCAGTTTTGGAAGAGGATACGCCACCGCAGCTCCATACGATAAAGGAAGATCTGCAACTCATGAAATTGGGCATTGGTTAAATCTGCGCCATATATGGGGTGATGCATCATGCGGAAACGATCTTGTTACCGACACCCCAACTCAGCAGACTTCTAATTTCGGATGTCCTTCATACCCGCATAAAACATGTTCAAACACCACAAGCGGTGATGAATTCATGAATTATATGGATTATACCGACGACGGTTGTATGAATATGTTTTCACAAGGACAAAAATCAAGAATGAAAGCATTGTTTGCTGCAGGTGGTGCAAGAGCTGCTTTAACTGCATCTGCAGGCTGCGGCGGGTCTGTTACACCACCGCCGCCACCGGTTGCTTCATCTGTCCTGACTATCGGTACAGGTACAAGCACTATGGTGGCTCCTTACGGCACCTACTATATGGACGAGAAAACACAGTTTATCATTACAAAAGCAGAATTGACTGCAGCTGGTTTTACCGTAACAAATAACTCGATTAACTCACTTGCTTTTAACGCTGCCAGTGCAAGCGGTCAGGTTATGAATGGTTTTACAATTAAAATGGGAACGACAACAGCAAGCTCTTTCAGTAATAATTCCTTTAAATCCAATGCTTTAATGACTACCGTATATTCATCTAACCAAACCGTTGCAGCAGGCTGGAATACACATACCTTTCCAACACCTTTCCCTTATTCTGGAACCGATAATCTGATAGTTGAAATATGCTGGGATAACAGTTCTTATTCAACAGATACAAAAGTATTCTGCTCGTATTTATCGGCTGCCGAAACTGTATTTAAGCAGCAGGATGTCGCTTCAGGCGGAATTTGTTCAATTGCTGCCGGAACAAAAGGCTTATACAGACCAAACATCAGGTTAACTACCGGCGAAGCTTCAACTGCTAATAGAAATTTAATTATAGATGATGTGCCTCAGCCTATTGCTGCGTTTGCTGTATATCCTAATCCTGCTTCGACAGTTTTAAATATTAATTACCAAACCGAATCCGACAACTCAGCTGTAACTATTACTGTTTATAATATGATGGGCTCCCTGATAAATGTAATAAATGAAAATAGTATTTCTGCAGGAGACCATACCCAAACATTAGATTTTGCTTCATACAATAATCTGCCGAATGGTATTTACCTCCTTTCGTTGAATGTTAATGGATCAATTCAAACAAAACGTTTTGTGTTAGAAAGGTAATAAGAAGAGTTTCGATAAATAAATATACTTTTTTAAAGCAGTTTCTTTTGGGCGTTCCCCTTTCTTTAAAAAAAGAAAGGGGCGGGCT
>CAISYK010001069.1 GCA_903889605.1 uncultured Bacteroidota bacterium | reverse complement strand
GAAGTTGTACAAGCTCTCAATCTTTTCTCCTTTAGGGCATAAAGTGATTTGTTCAAAATACGATCTCAATTAGTAGCATTTCTTTGCCAGTTAACATCAAAACGATTTCAGCGTATTGGATGGGAATTTTTTTGGATCAGTTCTGGTCAGGTGTTAACAACATTAGGAGCGATTGTTGGTGTACATTTCCTTACGGGCGTTTTATCACCAGAAATATATGGTGAATTAGCATTGGGTATGACTATTGCTATGCTCGGTAATCAAGTTGTTTTCGGCCCATTGTGTGCGGCGGCAGTTCGTTTTTTTGCACCTGCGATTGAAGCCGGGGACTTTTCGCACTTCTTACCTGCCTTAAGAAGGATGGTGGTGAAAGCAACAGGATTAATGTTACTGATAGCTATCATAGTTTTCGTGGGATTGCTTCTAAAAAAACAATTCAACTGGCTTTTGTTGAATGTAGCTGCTGTTTTCTTTGCTTTAATTTTCGGTTATGGTGCCATCCTTGATAGTATGCAAAATGCTGCACGCCAGAGGGTAGTTGTTGCATGGCATAGTGTGCTGGCCTCTTGGGGGCGTTTTTTGATGGCTGTGGGATTAGTGATTTGGTTGGGTGCGAATAGTGCTATAGCCATGTTGGGGTATGCGCTGGCTTCAATTGTCGTGCTAATTTCGCAAATATGGTTTTTCAAAAATAAATATTTGGCGACCAGCAATAGTACGTCTGGGAAAGAGATAAGCAGTAGTAATTGGGGTTCTAAAATGTTTATATATGCTTGGCCGTTAGCTTCATGGGGTATTTTTACCTGGGCACAGAGTGCATCCGACCGATGGGCATTACTATTTTTCACCTCCAATTATGAGGTAGGGCTTTATTCCGTGCTGTACCAGTTAGGATATTTTCCAATTACCATATTGGGTGGTCTAATGGTGCAGCTAATCGCACCGATTTTGTATCAGAGAGCCGGCGATGCATCCGATGCTATTCGTGTGCAACAAGTTTATGCACTGAATTTGCGACTGAATTTGATATTATTGTTTCTAACATTTATTGCAGTAGTTGCAGCAGCGGCTTTGTATAATCGATTGTTTCATTTGCTTGTTGCGCCTGAATACTATGCTGTCGCTTGGTTGCTCCCGTGGGTTGTCCTCTCCGGGGGGCTTTTCGCAACCGGGCAGTCTGCTTCCCTTTCTTTGATGAGTGGATCCGAATCCAGGAGCTTGCTTATTCCGAAATTAGTTACAGCAATCGTCGGTGTCTTATTAAATTTTGTGGGTGCAGCATGGTATGGTATAATTGGGGTAGTGGGAGCAAACCTTGTTTTTTCTATCGGGTACTTGATTTGGATATTTTATTTGGTAAGGTTTCGTAATACGCAACTTATACGCATTATTAGTGCAATTACTTAAATTAATTACTTTCACCTCTTGGTTTCCACAATGATAGATAAATCAACTCTAAGATTTCGCCTTGAACAACAAGGAAGGCATAATTAAAATGAATGATGTGAAAATACTGATCGCAGGTAGTACCGGCTTTGCCGGGTCAAATATAATTAATTTGTTTCATGCTAAAGGTTACAGAAATATTCTTGCACCTACCAGAAAGGAATTGAATTTTTTAAGACAAGCAGATGTTGAAGCATATTTTAAAGTTCATAGACCTGAGTATGTGATCATTGCTGCAGGAAAGGCAGGTGGCATCATGGCAAACATGGCGGCACCTGCTAAATTCATATATGAAAACACACAAATATGGCTAAATATCATCCATACAGCTCATTTAACCGGGGTTAGGAAGCTGATATTTTTAGGAAGCTCAACCATTTATCCTCAAGCAGCTTCACAACCGCTCAGGGAGGAATATATTTTAGAAGGAAAACTGGAGAAAAATGTAGAACCTTACGCAATTGCCAAAATATTAGCGATAAAATTGTGCAAGTATTATTATGCATCTTTCGGAGCAAACTTTATTCCATTGACTCTGGCAAATCTTTATGGGCCATTTGATCATTTTGATTCGGATAACGCACATGTTGTACCATCATTAATTATGAGATTTAGACAAGCTAAAATAACTGGAAATAACAAAATAATAGTTTGGGGTACAGGTGAACCAAGCCGTGATTTTTTGCATGTTGAAGATCTCGCGACCGCAATAATGTTTTCCATGAAAAATTTAAATGCCAATCAAATCTTTGATGCCGGGATAGATCATATCAATATTGGTTCTGGTGTTGAAATAACGATCAAAGATTTGTGTCATATCATTGCAGAAGCCGTTTGTTTCGAAGGGGAAATTGAATTTGATGCGAGAAAACCTGATGGGGCCATACGAAAAGTGTTGGATATTTCAAGAATAAAAACTATAGGTTGGACGCCACATGTTTCTTTAAAAGATGGAATTACTATACCACTAGCATATTAAGTTCAGTACTACTATATTAGGAAATGTTATATATGATTAAGAATAATATAAGTTTACTTAAAGTTAAAATATTACT
>CAISYK010001068.1 GCA_903889605.1 uncultured Bacteroidota bacterium | reverse complement strand
TTCAGAGTTATTTTAAAGATTTTAATAGTTCTGGATTTTTTGTAGAAAAATTGGAGGAATGGGTTTCAAATAAAAAAAGTCAGCTAGGTCCAAGACAAAAAGCAGAGGATAAAGCTAGAAAAGAAATTCCTCTTTTTATTCATGGTGAAAGTGATGGTGTATTTAATGAGGATGACTATGTGCTGTTTTATGCAAAGGGGCCAAATTCATGGTCATACAACAGCGCATCATGCCCCAAATATACTCATACATTAAATTTGTATTCCGATTCGGCGTATTATTTTATTTCAACAGATTTAGGCCCTGGTAAACGTATTCAGCCTCAAGCATCTTCTGCATTACCAAGTACCAATACTGTTAATAGTTTTGATGATTATGCTTTTCATGAAAATGAAAATGTAAACTTTATAAAATCCGGAAGACAATGGTTTGGTGAGTATTTTGAGAATACCAACTCTTATAATTTTTCTTTTTCTTTCCCCAATATTGATAATGCCGCCAATGCAACAGTAAAAACAGCTCTTGCGTCACGGTATTTTACTGCTGGTACAGCTGCTTATTCGGTCAGCAGCCAATCAGGGAGCACTGTTATTTCTATTCCAAATGTGTCGGGCAGTTCCTATGATAATTATGCAAAAATATCAGCAGGTTGTTATTCATTTAATCCATCGAATCCAAACATAACCGTAAATGTTACTAAACAAACAACTGACGCTGTTGCATGGCTTGATTATATAGAAGTAAATGCAAGGCGGCAATTAACAATGAGCGGAAATCAAATGAATTTCAGAGATGCGCAGTCTGTTGGTACAGGTAATACGGCACAATACAATTTAACAAGCAGCCTGCCGGTCCAAATATGGGATGTTACAGATATTGCAAATGTTAAACTTCAATCATTTGCCAACCCAACAGCATCACAGTATCAATTTGTTTTGCCATCAGATTCATTAAAACAGTTTACAGCATTTACTGGTGTATCATTCAATGAGCCGGCTGCATCAGGTTCTGTAGTTAATCAGGATATACATTCCTTATCAGACAAAGATTTTATTATTGTTGCATATCCGGATTTTTATCAAGAAGCGATGCAGCTGGCTGCACATCATGAAAGCGTTGATAATTTATCTTCTGTTGTTGTAACACCTCAGCAAATTTATAACGAATTTTCATCAGGATCAAGGGATATATCGGCCATCCGCGATTTTGTAAAAATGTTTTATGATAAGGCTGCAAATATTAATGAGAAGCCTCAGTATTTATTGTTATTTGGTGATGGATCATATGATAATAAAAAACTATATGCCAGTAACACAAATTTTATTCCAACATACCAGTCGGAAAATTCTACCATTCCAACATCATCATACGTATCTGATGATTTTTACGGGTTGCTTGATGATAACGAGGGTATTTGGAATTCTGATGCCGTAGATATTGGCATTGGCCGTTTCCCGGTAAAATCAAAAGCGGAGGCACAGGCCGCCGTTAATAAAATAATGAATTATACAAAAATTGGAGTTCCTTTATTAGAAAGTTCTACTAATTCCTGTGCTAATCAAACTTCAGCATCACCATTCGGCAATTGGCGCAATACATTATGTTTTATTGGTGATGATGAAGACGGCGACATACACGTTTCTCAGGCTAACCAGCTTGCAACTATGGTAGATACCAGTGCTAATGATTATAATATTGACAAGATTTTTTTAGATGCATATTTACAGGAAGCTACCCCTGGCGGAAATCGTTATCCAGATGCAGCTGAAGCAATAAATAAACGCGTTGAACAAGGTGCATTAATTATAAACTATACAGGGCACGGAGGCGAAGTAGGATTGTCTCATGAGCGTGTTGTTGAATTATCTCAAATAAACAAATGGAGCAATGCTAATAAATTATGTTTATTTTTTACTGCTACTTGTGAGTTCAGCAGATATGACGACCCTGAACGAACCTCTGCTGGAGAATATGCTTTTTTAAATCCAAACGGTGCTGCCATAGCTTTATTTAGTACTGTCCGCCTAGTATTTGCAAGCCCCAATTTTTATCTTAACCAGGATTTTTATAAGGCTGTATTCACACCTATAAATGGCAGGATGCCTCGTTTAGGCGATTTATATGAATTTATAAAAACACAATCCGGTGGGAATTCTGTAAACAGCCGAAACTTTACACTGCTTGGCGATCCTGCATTAACTTTGGCATATCCAAAATATCGGGTTTCTACAGATTCTGTTAATTCTGCTGCGGTTAGTGCAGTAAGTTCTGATACGTTAAAAGCTCTTTCTCTTGTCACTATTACAGGGCATGTACAAGATAACAGCGGGAATGTTTTAACGACTTACAACGGAACTTTATATCCTACAATTTATGATAAACCTCAGAATATTACAACGCTCTCAAATGATGGGATATCAGCAAGCCCTCCTTTTACTTTTAAACTTCAAAAGAATATTTTATATAAAGGAAAAGTGAGTGTAAACAATGGGTATTTTAAATTTTCATTTTTAGTACCCAAGGATATTGCTTATCAATACGGCACAGGCCGAATAAGTTATTATGCTGAAAATGGAAATGAGGATGCGCATGGATATTATGAAAAAGTAATTATTGGAGGGTCAAATAATTCAGCTCCTGCAGATGTAGTTGGTCCTGAAGTAAATTTATATCTTAATGATACTAAATTTGTATTTGGCGGGTTAACAGATGAAAATCCTGATTTATATTCTATTTTAAAAGATGCCAGCGGAATAAATACGGTTGGAAATGGTATTGGGCATGATATTACTGCTGTACTTGATGCTAATACTGAAAAAGCGATTGTATTGAATGACTATTACCAGTCGGATTTAAACAGTTATAAAAGCGGAACAATACGTTATCCTTTTGCAGATATTGCCGAAGGGAAACATACATTAAAATTAAAAGTGTGGGATGTGTATAATAATTCATCCGAAACCTATACTGAGTTTGTAGCCGCAAAATCAGCTAAATTAGCATTGAGCCATGTTTTAAACTATCCCAACCCGTTTACCACAAAAACCCAATTTTATTTTGAACAAAATCAGTGCTGCCAAATATTAGACGTACAAGTACAGGTTTTCACAGTATCTGGTAAATTAGTGAAAAGCATCAGTCAATTTGTTCAGGCCGAAGGTTTCCGCTCCGCTCCTATAGAATGGGATGGGCGTGATGATTTTGGCGACAAAATCGGCAGAGGTGTTTATCTATATCGTATTAAAGTAAAAACGAGTGACGGTTCCGTGGCTGAGAAATACGAAAAACTTGTAATTTTAAATTAATTAGTAACTTAGCAAACCAAAAAAGAATTCTGGCATATTATTTTACATGTTTAAAATTATTAACATGACATATTTTTTTCATATTTCCTGCGTTAAGAATTACCATAATTAAAAAATATTTTTTAAATGAATAATTTAAAAGTAAATAAAAAAAATACTGCCGCCTTAGCTATGATGCTGCTTGGGGTCAACTGCTTATTTTCACAAATAAATTACAATCAAATTTCGGGGCAGGAATTGGACAGCAGGCTGAATACAATTACAACCGCAGTTCCTTTTTTATTAATATCTCCAGACTCAAGATCAGGAGGTATGGGAGATGCTGGCTGTGCTTCATCAACTGACGTAAACTCTATTCATTGGAATCCATCGAAATTGGCTTTTACAGAAAAAAAAATGGGTATTGGTGTTTCATATACTCCTTGGCTTAGAGCATTGGTTCCAGATATAAATCTTGCTTATTTATCGGGGTTTTATAAAACCAAAAAGAATGGAACCTTCGGTGCTTCTTTACGTTATTTTTCATTAGGTGATATTACCTTTACGGATATCAATGGAAATACCACAGGACAGTTTCGTCCAAATGAATTTGCTTTTGATGTTGCTTATGCTACCAAATTAGGTAAAAACTTTTCGGCTGGCGGAGCAGTGCGGTTTATTAATTCAAATTTAACCGGCGGGACTTTTGTTGACGGCTCTGCAACACGGCCGGGACGAACTTTTTCTGTGGATATTTCAGCCTTATATAAAACAGAAAAGATTAAACTTGGCGATAAAAAGGCAACAGGAGCAATAGGTTTGAATATTTCTAATATTGGCGGTAAAATGTCATATTCTGATAGAGGAGGAAAAAATAATTCTGATTTTATTCCAATCAATTTGCGTTTGGGCGGTTCGCTTTCTATAAATGTTGATGAATATAACAGTATTGCTTTTGTTGCAGATGTTAATAAATTATTGGTGCCGACCCCTCCTATTTATGAACAAAAAATAAATCCAATAACAGGAAAACCGGACGGCGTAAAATATGATGCAAACGGGGATCCTGTTATTCTTATAGGCAAAGATCCCAAGAGAGGTGTTGCAGAAGGCATTTTGGGCTCGTTTAGCGATGCTCCAGGTCGGGAAAACCACTCTTGTAAAAGAAATTTCATCAAGGCTCGGCAGGGAATCAATTTACCTTGACCTCGAAAACCCAGCTGATAGCGCAGC
>CAISYK010001067.1 GCA_903889605.1 uncultured Bacteroidota bacterium | reverse complement strand
CACCATTTGCTTCGTATCTGAGGAGTTATGCTTTCTACAGCGATACTCATCCGTCAACCGCTATAAGGAAAAACACATTTCAACATGTTCTAAGGAATATTTATAAAAATATAAAGGCAATTTGTTGACAAGTCAACAGGTATAAAAATCTGCATTGTGATTGATTAAGAAAAGGTGCGCTATATCTCATATCTTGCATGATTGGGGCATTTAACACGGTTTTGATGCTCGCTATCGCTCGATTGATTGATAGCTTAATGATCTACGATCAGCGATCTACATCGTTCGTTTTATTATGATAGGTTTGTGTCGCATGAGGTCGCGCCTACCGCGCGTTACACACCTAAATTGCACAAAACAAACAGCCAGAAAATAAATCATCATTGTTTTTATTGCCTCGCTGTGCCTCTTTTTTACTCGTAAAAACTGATTTTCCTATCTGTAATTCAATGTCTTTTACTATTGCCCAATGTTTGCGCCCTGTTTCGTCGTGAATAAATGCTTTTCGTTTCCACTTGTCACCACTGGCAAGGCACGGAAAACAGCCTACACGCTCAAACCCTGCCGAATAAAGCGGGTTATATTCACCGTTTAATATTTCAAATATTTGTGCCGTTGACATATCAAGCACCGGGAGCCTAAACATAACACCTAACTTTTCTAAATATTTTGGATAATGGTTTTGTACATCATTAGGGGCATAAACCTCTGTATTAATTTTTTCCCGATACCTTACTTTTCTTTCATGTGACTCGTCCGAGCGCATACCTAACCAAACCTCAAAGCCTCCTTGTTTTTCTGCCAGTTCTTTATAAAAAAGTTTGCTTGGTATGATTTTCAACATATCTGTACAAAATCTTGCTGTACCACTTGGAAATCTTGGATTAGTTAAGCCTAGTATTTTTTCCTGTACAGAACCGGCACAAACAATTTCAATTTTCACCCCGTAAAAATCACGCATCCAGTCTATGTGGGCGTAGGTTAACGGGTGTTCAAACTGGGTATCGCAAAATAAACCAAGCACTTCGCTTTTGTCGTAGCTTTGCAAGGCTAGCTTTAAGCAGGTTTGGCTATCTTTTCCGCCGGAAACCGGAACAACAACTTTAATATTCATAATTTTAACCATCAATCTCAATAACACCGGTATAGCCGGATTCACGAATAAAAGCCCGTGCCCTGTCTAAACTGGTATAAGTACGCACTTGACCGGCTCGACCAAGCAAAGCATTTCCAAACCCGCGCAAAACATCAGAGCCATAAACAAAAACCTCATAACCGGTAAAAACAAACGGCGCAAACAATACAACGCGCTCGACTTCACCGGATTCTATAAATTTTTTAAATTCTGAAATATTCATTGTTTTAACTCCAATTTCATTTCGAGCCATTCCCGAAAAGTTGAGCTATTATAAACAAAACTTTAAACTATTGCAACAAAAATTATAAGTTTTTTTACATTAGTTTAAAGTTTTGTTTCACGTAAAACATTAAGGAGTTAAT
>CAISYK010001066.1 GCA_903889605.1 uncultured Bacteroidota bacterium | reverse complement strand
GCTAATAAAATCATAGCAGACAGGATATTTTCAAACTTAGATTTAGACCTGAGTTGCAAAAAAATAAAAGCAATTTATCGAGATGCGTTATCCTTAGGTAGTATCAACAGTATGGCTGCTTAAATTTTTACCGAACTATTGATTACAAGAGATAAAAAGAATCCCCAAAAGGAATCCTGCGAAGACTAATACTTTTGTTTTCATTATTTTGTTTTTTTACTTATTGGTTTACTAATTTCGGCTTGTAATTTATCAATCGTGTCGCTTATTTCCTCTTTTGTCTTACCAAGTCTTTTTTCAAGACGCCCCAGCATTTCATCCTCTTTGCCTTCCACGAAGAGTAAATCATTGTCGGTTAATTTTGCATACGATTGTTTTAGCTTACCTTTAAGCTCATTCCAATTGCCTTTAATTTTTAGTTTTGTTTCCATTATTTAGTTGTTAGTTTAATAAATTGTTAAATTGATTTTCTTCCGCTGATTACCCTAAGCAATATTGCAATTACTGCAATTACAATAAGGATATGTATCAAGCCGCCCGCGTGGTATCCCAAAAAACCAATAGCCCAAAACAGTATTAGTATTACTGCTAGGTAATAAAGCAAATTTCCCATGATATTTTTTAGATTAGATTAAAAATGATTTATTAGAGTAAAAATGTAAAACCTATATAGCCTGAATAGGTTTGTGTTTGACTTTTTTGTATAATATAAAAGGAATTTGTTTCTAACGTTTTACTATGATCACTAATATCGATCAAACCTAAAACACCACGAAACCCAAGATCCAGCCTTATAGTACGCGCTGCGTTAAGACCAAAATCCAGTCCGGCTCCGTATGCAATTCCAAAGTCATTTTTTTTAACTGCAAGTACTGCCTGTGTATCAGGAGTACCATTACTAGTTCCTGTAGTTTTTACACTTGAGCTGATATTAAATCCCCATTGCGGACCGAATACAAAATTTAAATTTACTTCACTCATTCTATCCGTATTCAAGGATAACAATAATGGAACGTTCACATAGTTAATATCAATTTGCCGGTTTAATGTATTGTCCGCATATTTTTGAGAAAGCGTATTGTGCAGCACCTCTGCCTGAAAACCTACATGTCGATTTAGATTAAAGCCAAGTACTCCGCCATATCCAAAACTAACAACCGCATTACCTTTTACACTAACACCGGCTGAATTTTGAACATTCATTTTAGAAAACGTCGGCAATAAACGAAAGCCCACTATTCCACTTTGCATGGCTGGCTCCATCCTGTCCTCCGTTTGATCTGCAGCAGCCGCTGCAGTAGTTTCCGAAACTTTGCCCCCATCAATATTCTCCCTGCTGGTATTAACATCTGAATTTACCTGAGCTTGCGTTGTTAAGAAAAAAAACAATATTGTTCCTATCGTAATATTAAAGCACTTTTTCATAATATAAAATTTTAGTTTGATTTATTAAACAAAGGTATAGTCGCGTTAAACCGAAAGAAATGATTACCGATATTGAAGCAAATGATTGAAATCAAAAGCGGACCAACGTTTGATTAGTTTGCCCAACTCTTCAAATGATATTGCAATTGCCTGCAAACCATTATAATGAAATCAAGAAAGAAAGATGTTTTTTGTATCTTCGCAAACTCATTAACGACACTAAGAATCCTAAAAAATGGAATACAATTTCAGAGAAGTAGAAAAAAAGTGGCAAGCCTATTGGGCAAAAAACAAAACATTTCAAACAGAAAATAATTCTTCAAAACCAAAATATTATGTATTGGATATGTTCCCATACCCAAGCGGAGCAGGACTGCATGTAGGGCATCCATTAGGGTATATTGCTTCTGATATTTTTGCACGCTACAAACGGCTGAAAGGCTTCAATGTACTGCATCCTATGGGGTATGATTCATTTGGTTTACCGGCCGAACAATATGCAATTCAAACTGGCCAGCACCCGCGTATTACAACTGAAAATAATATCGCGCGTTACCGCGAACAGCTTGATAAAATAGGATTTTCATTCGACTGGGACAGGGAAGTCAGAACATCTGACCCCCATTATTATAAATGGACACAATGGATTTTTATACAGCTTTTTAATTCGTGGTATAACCCCGAAACCAATAAAGCCGAACCTATCACTGCATTGATAAATAAATTCCGAAGCGGCTCCCTCACCATTGAAGGGGGCTGGGGTGAAGTGTGGGATACCCTTTCAGAAAAACAGCAATCTGATATTTTATTAAATTACCGCCTGGCATTTTTGAGTGATACCATGGTGAACTGGTGTCCGCAGTTAGGAACAGTTCTCGCCAACGAAGAGGTTAAGGAAGGAGTTTCTGAACGCGGCGGTTACCCTGTTGAACGTAAGCTGATGAAACAATGGAGCCTGCGTATTACAGCTTACGCCGACCGTTTGCTGGCTGATTTAGATGCACTTGATTGGACGGAATCCATCAAAGAAGCTCAGCGTAACTGGATAGGGAAATCGGAAGGGACCTCTCTCAAATTCAATATCGCTCCATCTCAAATTGGAGAGGGCTGGGGTGATGTATTTATTGAAGTTTTTACAACCCGTCCTGATACCATTTTCGGAGTTTCATTTGTTACACTTGCCCCTGAACATGAACTTGTTGAAAAACTAACAATTCCTGCACAGAAAAAAGCCGTTGATGAATATATCGCATTTGCCAAAAACCGCTCTGAGCGCGAACGCATGGCCGATGTTAAAAAAATAACAGGCGTATTTACGGGTTCTTACGTTATTCACCCTTTCACAGGTAAACAAGTGCCTATATGGATTGGCGATTATGTATTGGCTGGATATGGGACAGGCGCTGTAATGGCTGTTCCAGGCCACGATTCGCGGGATTATGCCTTTGCCTCTCATTTTGGCATCGAAAAGCATATTATTATACAACCTCCTGTTGAGTGGGATTTTGCTGAAAAATCCTACGACGAAAAAGAAGGAAAGCTTATTAATTCTGATTTTTTAAATGGTTTGGAAGTTAAAGCCGCCATCAAAAAAATAATTTCCGTAATTGAAGCTAAAGAATTAGGAAAAGGCAAAACCAATTTCCGTCTGCGCGATGCTGTTTTTGGCCGTCAGCGATACTGGGGTGAGCCGATTCCGGTTTATTATGAAAACGGAATCCCGAAAGTATTAAATGAAAATGAACTGCCTTTATTGCTTCCTGAAGTAGATAAATATTTACCTACGGAAACCGGTGAACCGCCTTTGGCGCGAGCATCCTCAACCTGGAAAAAGGACGGCAAGTTTGAGTACGAATATTCTACAATGCCAGGCTGGGCTGGTTCTTCGTGGTATTTCCTTAGATACATGGATGCCCATAACGATAAAGAATTTGTTTCAAAAGAAGCAGCAAGCTATTGGCAGAATGTTGACTTATACATTGGCGGTGCGGAGCATGCTACAGGGCATTTATTATATATACGTTTCTGGACCAAGTTCTTAAATGATCTTGGATTGATACCGGTTGCTGAACCTGCTAAGAAGTTGATTAATCAAGGGATGATTCAGGGGGATTCCAGATTTGTTTATAAATTTTATTTTGTACTTATTGAGGGTGTTACATGTTTTATGAAAGAACCTTACAGATGGTATGTTTCATCTGATATAGTGAACAAATATCAAAAAGGAAATTCATCAATGACACGCGAACAACTTCTAAATTTAATAGTTAACAAGTCTGAAGTTTTTCAAAAAAATAAAATAAAAGACAGAGATTTTCAAGAATTCAAATTCCAACCAATTCATGTAGATGTAAATTGTGTGGATGGGATTAATTTAAATATTGAAAAAATTAAAACTTGGAATTTGAACAATGAGTTTGCAAATTCTGAATTCATAATGGAAACAGGAAATTTTACATGCGAATCCGAAGTTGAAAAAATGTCCAAATCAAAATGGAATGTCGTAAGTCCAGATGATATTGTTGAACAGCACGGCGCCGATTGCCTGCGCCTTTATGAAATGTTTCTTGGCCCTTTAGAACAAAGCAAACCTTGGAATACAAGCGGTATTTCAGGTGTAAGTAATTTTATACGCAAGCTGTGGAGGCTTTACCACCAGTCTCCCTCTCCAATTGGAGAGGGCCGGGGTGAGGTCTTTTATGTTTCCAACGAATCCCCTACCAAACCTGAGCTGAAAACTCTGCATAAAACCATTAAAAAAATTGCCCAGGATATTGAGAATTTCTCATTCAACACTTCAGTGAGCAGTTTTATGATCTGCGTTAATGAATTAACGGAATTAAAATGCAGTAAACGTGAAATATTGGAGTCTTTGGCTATCCTTATGGCACCTTACGCTCCGCATATTGCAGAGGAGTTGTGGAATAAATTGGGTCATGAAGAAACTATTACTTTTGCAGCATTCCCTATTTGTTACGAAGAGTTTTTAATTGAAAGTTCGTTCAATTACCCGATTTCATTCAATGGAAAAACTCGTTTCTTCCAGGAATACGACCGCGCTCTTTCAAAAGAAGAAGTAGAAAAAGAGGTGCTTACTCTAGAACAAACCCAAAAATACCTTGAAGGGAAAACCCCTAAAAAAGTTATTGTCGTTCATAATAAGATTGTAAATATTGTTATTTAAACTTCTTTGCGTTAATGTTGGGTGTAAGTTTTAAAAAAAAATCACATCTTGTTTTGACGTCGCATTTCGACATTTATTGAAAATTTCTAAATACAATCTCCATTGTTATTTAGGTGAGAAATCATTAACTTTGAGAAACTAAAAATTAAGAATCATGAGTGCAATAGCCATCAAAACAGAGTTAAAAGAACTTATAGAAAAGGAAATGGATTTGAGCATATTAAAAGCCATTAAGACTCTGTTAAAGAAAACCACACTTGATACTGTCTTACGCGACAAGCTTACCAACAGAGCAATTCGGTCGGAAGAAGATATAAAAGAGGGGCGAGTATTAAGCAGAGCAGAAATCATCCGGCAAACAGATAAACTGATCAAATGAAATTAGTTTATACCGAACAGGCATTAAAAAGTCTGGAAGAATCTTTGGAATTTATTGCTCCACGAGTAAATAAAGAAACTTTGGAAACCGTTCGCAACAGCATATTAGATAGGGCAGATAAACTTATCAAAAATCCATCTTCAGGCAGACGGGAAGAATACTTGGAGCACTTAGGACTCAATCATCGGAGGGTAATCGAATCACATTACAAAATCATATACCGCATAATAGAACAAACTATTTATATAACAGACATCTTCGACAGCCGACAAAATCCTGCAAAAATGAAAGGATAAACCTATACGCAGGCTCAACATTAAATAACTGCTCGCACTCCTATTTTGCTGTAAGGAGTTTTTACTGCATCAATTTTTTTACCGCAAAGACGCAAAGAGATGCCTCTATTTCTCTCCGGCTTATCGTCTTTGCGGTAATTTTTTGCGCTCATTAATTATCTTAAATTATTCTCTCAGCGCACATACAAGCATAATTGCCAACTACACATACAAAAAATGTTTTTTTCAAAAAACGTTTTCAAATTTATTATACATTTACATCCCCAATGGGACTAAACTAATTAATATATTATTATATGAAAAAAACAATTTTACTTTCATTT
>CAISYK010001065.1 GCA_903889605.1 uncultured Bacteroidota bacterium | reverse complement strand
GCTAATAAAATCATAGCAGACAGGATATTTTCAAACTTAGATTTAGACCTGAGTTGCAAAAAAATAAAAGCAATTTATCGAGATGCGTTATCCTTAGGTAGTATCAACAGTATGGCTGCTTAAATTTTTACCGAACTATTGTGACAAAACAAGCGATATTTTTGAAAGACTTAGCAAAGGACAATTTATCTGTTCAAACAATACGGATGAACTTGTGCGCAGGTTGTATGATGTGATAAATGAAAATGAAGACATTTTATACGATTACTTTTTTGCTATAAACTTCATTTTGGAAAGAGGTGAAGAATATTTTTATTTTTCTAAAAGAGAAGGGAAAGCAGACATTGAAACCAAAATACTTAGAGCGGAAAAATGGATTGATTTAATTGATTTTCTAAAGGCATATGATAGTTCATTTACAAATGGCTGCCGCTTTTTTGCGACAGATATCGAAGTGAAAATCAGGGTAGATATAAGTTTGAGAGATAAATTAGACAATTTAAAAAGACATATTGGCGATGCTAAGAGTTATGACGAAAAAATAAATTCGCTCATAAAGATATTAGAAAAGGAAGGTTTCGTGGAGATGGAAAATGAAATTAGTAACCAGTATAAAGTAGTTGCATCTTTCAAATATGTAGAGCAACTAATTTTAAGTATTAATATCCCTGAAGAAATACAGAATGAGATACCTGAATAAAATAATTTTTATAAATAGTGCTACTATTAAGTATGCAGAAATAATGCTTGGCGGAAATGTTCATTTCACTGGCACACAAGGAGTAGGGAAAAGCACCTTATTAAGAGCTATTTTATTTTTTTATAATGCCGACACTCAAAAATTAGGAATTAAAACCGGTCAGAAATCATTTTATGAATATTATTTCCAAACCACAGATTCTTATATTATTTATGAAATAGCAAAAGAAACAGGCACTTATTCGGTATTGTGTTATAAGCATCTTGGAAAAATCTGTTTTCGTTTTTTCGATAGCGAATACAAGAAAAGTTTTTTTATTAATGAAAACAATAAGGCAAATGAAAATTGGGAACAAATAAAAGAACAACTAAATAAAAATCAAATTGCGTCTTCTAACAAAGTTGACAGATACGAAGATTATAGAGACATTTTATATGGAAACAACGATGGTAAAAAAGAATACAGAAAGTACGCATTACTTGAAAGTAAACAGTATCAGAATATTCCAAGAACAATTCAAAATGTTTTATTGAACGCTGAATTAAAAGCGGAGTTTATAAAACAAACAATAATCAAATCATTAAGCGATGATGATATTGAAATAGATTTAAAAACTTATATACACGAACTTAAAAATTTTGATTCCCAACTGGCTGACATCAAGAAATGGATAGAGAAAAATAAAAATGGCGAAATAATAGTAAAAAGTCAAGCTGAACAAATAGCAAAATTACATAATGCACTAAAACACTTAGAAAGAGAAAAATATCAATTTGCAAAGCAATTGGCATGGGCAATAAATAAT
>CAISYK010001064.1 GCA_903889605.1 uncultured Bacteroidota bacterium | reverse complement strand
GTTTTCCTCTTTTTCTTCTTTCGTTAATTGTCCACCTTTAGGTTTTTTCTTAGGCATAAATATTTTATTTCCATTTTTAATAAGGGTTTCTATTCCTAAAAATCCCGTATCTACCCATATATTAATACCAATTTGCAATCAATAAAGTATTAATGTATAATAAATCTTGTAAGTAATAATTTACAGGAGGAATTATGCGACCTAAATTACCATTTCCTGATGGAACTGCAGAACAAATGCAAAATTTGTTAGAAAATGTTAAAGATTTAAATTCTTACAAGAGAGTTCAATGTATATATTTCAGAGCAAAATTTGATTACAGTGCGGATTTAATTACCAAAATTACAGGCTATAAGCTTCAAACTGTTAGAAATATCCATAGTTCTTTTTTGAAATATGGACTACAAGCATTGGAAATAAATCAAAAAGGCGGGAGAAATCACGAACTCCTCTCTATCAAGCAAGAAAAGAAATTAATACAAGAATTTGAACAAAAAGCTAAAGACGGAGGAATAATTGAGATAAGTAAAATCCATACCGCCTATGAAAATACTGTTGGTAAAAAAATTCCACCATCAACAACATACAGAATGTTAGATAGGCATAATTGGCGTAAAATAACACCTCGTCCTACACATCCGAAATCCAGCGTTGAAGCAATGGAAAATTTTAAAAAATAAACTCCCTGAAATAATTTACAATGCTGAGATTCAAGCCAGTCAACAAAGAAAAAACTTACGAGTAATGTTCCAAGATGAAGCAAGGTTTGGACGAATAACAGACCCCAAAAGATGTTGGGCTCCAAAGGGTTGTAGGCCTATTGTCAAAAAACAGTTTGTAAGAGAATACACTTATTTATTTGGGGCTTTCAGCCCGTTGGATGGTGTAAACGACTTGATAATATTACCTGAAGTATCATTTAATACAATGAATATATTTCTTGAGATATTATCAAATAGGCATTCTCAAGAGTTAATCCTTTTATTTTGTGACCAAGCATCATTTCATAGAAATAAAGAATTAAAAATACCTGAAAACATTATCATCAAGTATATTCCGCCTTACAGCCCCGAGTTAAATCCATCGGAAGATATGTGGGGCGAAATACGGGAGAAATATTTTGGGAATTGTGCCTTTAAAAACATGAATGCGGTAGAGGACAGATTAGTTGAAGCATCATTATTTTACGAAAATCATACCAATATTGTTCAATCAGTAACCGGTTTTGATTGGATAGTTAATACTTTATTGATTGCAAATTAGTATAAGTACATGAAGGGTTAAAAGGTTTACCTTCAACAGAAAAAGTCTTATCAAAAAAGCGCTTGGCATCTTTAGCAATTTTGTCAGCTTGAGCTCGTAATGTTACTGATAATGCATCCAAGGCTTGTAAACGATCTTCTGGTAAAGAGGCTTCTTTTTCTCGCAATGCAGGGATTGCCTGGCAAAGCCGTGACCAATGAGCATCATCATGCTGCCAGCTCCACACATCTCGCAAACGCACCTTGTGAGCAATCTGATCTATTGTTGTAGAAGAGACTTGCACAACGAACTGCCGGCCAAC
>CAISYK010001063.1 GCA_903889605.1 uncultured Bacteroidota bacterium | reverse complement strand
GTGGTGGGGCAGTCATACGGTAATTTAAGCGACTGTGCTTATATAATAAATTACAGTAAAAAAATTGAATTTATGCTTTCTGCAGTCATGTATGTTAATGAAGATGAAATTATCAATGATAATAAATATGAATATAAAACAATCGGATTTCCATTTCTGGCTGACTTAGGAAAAGCAATTTATGATTATGAATATAAAAGAAAAAAAGTTCATTTGCCGGATTTGAGTATTTTTAAGGTTCAATAAAATTGATAAAGAATGCCTTACAAAGAAATTGATATTGTTAAATTATACTATTCCATTGGTGAAGTTTCCGAAATGTTTGACGTAAACACTTCGCTGATCCGCTTTTGGGAAAAAGAATTTGATATTATCAAACCGAAAAAAAACAAAAAAGGCAACCGCTTATTTACTTTCGAAGACATAGATAATTTTAAGGTGATTTATAATCTGGTTAAAGAGCAGGGCTTAACCCTGGATGGTGCTAAAAAATATTTAAAAGAAAACCGAAAAACTGTTAAACACGAATTTAAAACAGAAAAAAATCAGTTAAGTGAAATTGAAAACAAATTGAAACTTATTAAGAACAGGCTGATTGACTTGGGTTCAAAACTTTAAAAATAATGCAGGAGTGACAAATTATTAACTATTGTGAAACTACATTAATATTTCCTTCGGAGAGAGCCTTGTTACTGCCACCGTCATTAATAGCACCGCTATTTTAACTAATCATCCCTGTCAGTAGAGTTTGGGTAATTAGAAAATAAACAAAAAATCCCTTACGCAGATTCACATAATAAAAGGGAAAGTGATTATATTAATCTGTGAATGTGAAGCTGTTTTTGGTATTAAAGACAGGCACTAATTATCAATCCATAGATTCATAATTGTAAAATTAATTAACAAATATTTTGTTTTCAATTTTGTATTTAGGAGATTTGGACGCAAATTAATAAAACAAAAAAATATACTATGAAAAAAATATTACTTAGCTTAGCTTGTATTACAATGATAATTGGCTTTTCAGTGAACATGTCTGCGCAAACTACCGGCACTTTGACATTTACATTTACACCTGTTTCCCATGTTGGATATGATGGCACAAAAAATGTATTGGCAGTTTGGATTCAGACTGGTACTGATGCATTTGTGAAAACAAAAATTCGTTATGTCGGAGCGGCATTCGTCAGCAGTACTACAGATCATTTACCTATTTGGGCGGCTAATTCAGGCGGGACTGGGGGGAATACCTCCTATGGATGCAATACAACAGATGCTGTAACGGGAGCTACGTTAACCTCATTCACAACAAAAACGACTACTTGGGATGGCAAGAATGTAAATGGAACATCAAATGGGACTGTAGTTGCTGATGGAACATATAAAGTAACTATCGAAGAATGCTGGAACCACGGTACAAGCGGAACAACTACAAGGTCATTTACATTTACAAAAGGACCGAATTCAGATATTCAGACACCAGCCAATGATGGTAACTTTACAAATATTTCTCTTCAGTGGATTCCAACAGCTACAGGTATAGAGAGAATTTCTGTAAATCCTGAAATTAATGTATATCCGAATCCAACAAATGGTAAATTCAACGTTGATTTTGATAAGGCTGGCCGTATTAAAGTTATAAACACTCTTGGCTCTGTCGTATATGAAGAAAAAATCGATGGGTATTCCGCTGGAACTAAAAGCATAGACCTTACAAATTTTGCAAATGGAATTTATTTTATAAGTGTTTCAAATGATCAGGGCACTTCGAATTATAGAATAATTTTGAATAATTAATATTTTCATTGACTAATAGAAAGGCATCTGTAAAAAATGCTTTTTTATTATTAATCCGCATCATTTATAGATATTTCAAGCGGCGCGGTTATCTCATAAGCCCCGAGTTTTTCTATATTCAAAAGAAATAGTTTTTCGAAAAATATATTATCCAAATTTGTACTTCGTTGGATTATTCGGGATTCAAATTACCTTAGGTATAATAATATAGAAGTACTAATCTTTTTTTAGAGAATTGCAGATTTCAGAGATTCTACAAAATCATTAGATATATTTGTTTAAAAATTGAACTGTTTAAACATATTTTTAAACAGTTCATTGCTGAAATTTACAAATAATTAATAAAACTCAAATTTTCTGACTATGAAAAAACGATTATCTATTCTAGCTGGTACAGCTTTAGCGGCGAGTCTTTCATTTCCTTTGCTGGCCCAAACTACAGGCACTTTAACATTTACATTCACCGAAGCACCTCATTCTACAGCATCCACATACAATGGTAATGCCCAGCATGTTTTGGCAGTATGGATTCAGAATACCACGGGAACTGGTACAGGTACATTTGTTAAAACAAAACTTCGTTATGTTGGCAACGGTACTAAGGATCATTTGCCGACTTGGGCCGTTAATTCGGGAGGAACAGCAAGTAACGCAACCTCAACAGCGTGCAATAAAACAGACGCAACAACTGGGGCTACATTATCATCATGGACAACAAAAACAATAACCTGGGATGGTAAGAATGTCAGCGGGACATCAAATGGAACTACAGTTGCAGATGGATCATATAAAGTAACCATCCAATCTACATGGGATCACGGAACAGCTGGAACTGTTACTAAATCATATACATTTACAAAAGGGCCGACCGCGGATCTTCAGACCCCTGCCAATGATGTCAATTTTACTGGTATTACACTCAATTGGGTTCCAACAGCTACTGGCGTTGAAAGTATTTCATTGAATCCCGAAATCAATGTATATCCAAATCCAACTAATGGTATATTCAATGTTGACTTTAATAAGGCAAATAATATAAAAGTGGTAAACATTCTGGGTTCTGTAGTGTATGATGAAAAAATAGATCAGGCAGCCGCAGGTACTAAAAATATTGATCTTACAAATTTCGCAAATGGAATTTATATGATCAATGTTTCAAATGATGAAGGTTCTTCAACTTATAAAGTGATTCTTAATAAATAATTATTTTCTACTGTAAACAAAAAAAGCATCCTTTTTAGGGTGCTTTTTTTTGCTCATAGCTTTCAATTATAAATAGTAAAGCGTAAATGTCCAAAACTGCTTATTCCATTGGCATTTTTTTGTAAAAAAGGTTAATATAAAACTGGGGGAAAGGCGGTATAATTTTAAACAGCCTGCAGATTTGCATCATGTAAGTAAAATCAATCAATCAACCCAACTGCTATAGAACCTCGGAGTGGACATCTCAAAACAGATCGTCGCTTATCAAGAAAATTTTACAAAATG
>CAISYK010001062.1 GCA_903889605.1 uncultured Bacteroidota bacterium | reverse complement strand
TCAAGAGGGGTCATGGGTGGTTTTGGCACGGCTGCAATCCACTTGGCCACAGCTTTGGCGTGGCACGGAGCGGCGTGTGGTTCTTGATTGCGGGGGAACTCATGTTTCTTCAAATTCCAAAAAATCTCAAAATTCCCAAAATTCCCAAAATTGCACAAAATTGATGGATCTCCCAAATGATATTTTGCATATGATTAGTAAAAAAATCCCAGGTGCAGACGGCTTGAATTTACAAAACAATGTCCGTTTAATTAATAAATATTTCTCGACAACGGCCTCAAGTGGCAATGTGAGGACAAGCATAATGAAACAATTTCAAGATAATATTTACGATACTTTATGCTCCGATATATTACCATGTATTTATTATAATATGAAAAAAGCAATACCCGATCCTGTTGTGGCCACCAGTCCGTCATATGAAATAAGTTATAATTGTGCCATCATATTTAAAAATGCATCTGAGAAATTGATCATATTTACTTTAGGGATAATGAGCAATTATAATAACAATAAAATGGAGGTCGAACTATTTGATGAACAAGGAAGTTTTGCTATTCAAATACCATTCATGTTTACAAACGATTTATCCAAAATTATAATAACATATAACACAAATAAGACATTTACTATACCAGCATTTGAAGAGATACCTAAAAATACATTAAAAACACAAATATTCGATGTATTAATCAAAAGTTTAACCGGTGTCCAGGAGCAATTGCCCAAACAAAATCCAGTGCATATATCGTATGCATTAAGCAATTTTGATCATGATGTAGGGAGTGATTTGGAAATGCCTACTCTTATGATTAGTAATGAAAAATTTAAAATATTGAGATATTTAAGAGATCTGAGTATGCAACCAGGGAGCCATCTACGGCTTATTCCTATGTCGTATCTGCTAAACATTCCGTCGAATACTAACCTATCAGATGAATCATACGTATATGATATATTGTCATTTGCGCACTTATATACAAATCATAAAAAAATAATGTCGACACCCTATCCTTTAGTGGTTGTGCCCGCCCAAGAAGGAGGAGCACCCAAGAACAAAGTAAAAACGGTTAAAAATTATACGAAGTCAAGTCGTTCAATAGTTTGGCCACCAAAAACAACTAAAAATAATAAGAAATATGCAGGAATCGTGTCTAAATCTCGCAGAATATGGACATTAGCTAAAAACGATTTTGTAAAAATAAAAGATATAGAAAATGACCAATTTGTTTTTTATAAGGTTTAATCGGGAGGACTATAATTCATTTCGCACAATCATCAAGCATTTACCGAGATGGTTCAGACCGTCTTTTTTAAGACCGATTCCCCAAAAAGCATCTTTGGGAGAGTCTTCGACAAGCAATGCCTTTCCCGTAGACTTCAAAAGAGCTTTCAGCTTTTGATCTTGAGAGAACTTTGCTCGAAGTGCTAAAATCATCACATCAATGCGGGCATCATTCCAGTCTTGCCGCATACTACAGTCTAGGGAATAGTAAAATGGAACATTATTGTTATAAAATTTCAAACAATACAAATCCAAACAAATTCAAACTTTTATAATAATTTAATTAAACAGAGTTCGATTTGATAATTTTAAATATTATAATATTGCAAGGAAATACTTTCACTTAATCTTTTTCAATTAATGTATGAAATAGTTTTGTATGTTGGTGATGCTTTAATATTATCATCACCAATATGGAAAAATTAGTTGTTTATGAAATTGTTGTATACATGGTCAAAACAATTAACAATTGCCTCATTCGTGAGTGCCATAGTACAATCGTTTAAGGTAGTTCTTACGTTAATGTTAGATATAGTGTTTTCAGTTTTAAACTTGTTTTTAATAATTCCAAAACACAATTCTATTGCATTATATTCGGGGGTATATGGTGGTGTATAACATATAGTAGGGTCAGTTCTAAGCTGCAGATTTTTATGAATGCTTGCATTATCTAATATGATAATTGCATCTTTATTTAATGACAACGAGTCAATAAAATATTCCACGTCAGTACGATTGATCGCACCTGTTTTAATTAAGTATTCTTTTTCTCCCAAGGAAGTTGTTGCCATTAAAAGACTGTGATTGATCCAAGAACCATTTCCCATGACGATACACGGTGTTCCAATTTCTGAATAACCATATTCAGACATTGTTTTTTCACAACACCCAGCTTCATCAATTGTCACAATTAATTTATTTTCGTTGACAGCATTAATATATGTTGTACGGAATTGTTTTTTACGCTCTTCGTAATTACCTTTACAAATACCTCTTCTTCTCGTTCTCTTCCGTGAAAATCTTATTTTATTAATAAATCTCAAAATCGATTTGCGTGATATCTTTATTTTCAAAGATTCTTTTAGATGTTTAGATATTCGATCAGCAGTTGTTGTTTTATTATTCAACAAAAACTCTTTTAATAGATATTTGCTTTGTTCAAATAATGGAGCAACATAGTTTCTTGTTTTTTTATTAATTCCTTTTGTTTTCCAACGCCATATAGAAGTTCGACCAATCTTTGTAAACCTACTTGTTTTTACTATTCCATGCTCATTAACCATCGCCAATGCAAGAATTCGTACTTCCAAACCATATGTCATTTTAAGTAAAAAGATATTTTATATAAAAAGTTGTAACTTCGATTTCAAGTGTCAACATGTCTTTTCCCCTTCATATTTTAAAGTTTAAAATATTTTGTATAGCACTTAAAGATTTACTTATTATACATTATAATAATATACCCAATGAACAATGGCACCATTGACAATTGCACAATTGCAAGAATTTTTGAAACTCGCAAATATCGACATTCCAAAAAAATCTAAATTGGCCGATCTTCGAGAACTTTGTGAAAAGAACGGTTTGATTGCAAGACCTCCAGATGAATACACAAATATAGAAAAAACTACTATAATAAAG
>CAISYK010001061.1 GCA_903889605.1 uncultured Bacteroidota bacterium | reverse complement strand
ATCAGATAACTCTGACTGGCAAGGGAGTATTTCCACCAGAGCATAATTTTACAAATTATCTTTTCTATTTACCTTCCCTGTTTTCGTTTAATAGCCGGGGTTTAACTTATATGTTTTACGCAGGAGTGTTTGTTGTTTATTTATTCATGTATAATTACAGTCATATAAAAAAACTTAGACACTTCGGCGATTGGGATTGGAGTTTATTAATGAATTCATTTGTTTTCACATTTATGAGTTATCCTGTTCTTTTTGCAATTGATCGCGGAAACCAGGAGATGTATATTTTTATTCTGCTCTCATTATCAATATTCTCTTATTATAAAAATAAGTATTTTATTAGTGCTGTACTCTTGGGCTTTGCTATTCATCTGAAAATATATTTTGCAGTTTTTCTTATAATTTATATTAGCGATAAAAAATACAAGGAGATTGGTTTTGTAATTTTTCTTTTTTTTATATTGACTATTCTTGCTTTTATTATTGACAAATGGCTATTTCCAACAATACAGTTTTCAGGATCAATTTTCATTTTCCTTAAAAGTGCCTCAAGTACTGAAAACTGGTATAATAGCTTATATGTATTGGGGGACTGCGGTGCAGCTTATTGTTCGAGTCTTTATGGAGGGCTAAAAGCGATCATATACTTCATCCACCCTGATATTCTGGCTGGAAGCCCTCCCATTCATTTTTTATTTAGTTTATATTTCCGGGTTTCCGTAATTTGCTCTGGAATAATAGCATTGTATGTAATGTTTTTCGAAAAAGAAGCTTGGAAGAAAGTTACGCTGGTTGCTCTTATTTTGATACTTTTTCCTTTCGTCACAGCTGATTACCGGTTAATTCTATTATTTATTCCTTTATGGCTTTTTATAAGTTCAAAAGAACCGTCAAAGTATAATATTTTATATGGAATTATATTTGGATTATTATTAATCCCTAAAGACTATTATTTCATTCGGGACATGATAAGCATTTCTGTAATAATAAATCCTTTACTAATCATTATTTTTATGATAGTGCTTGTACACGAAGGTTTTTACACAAAGTTTGAAAAACTCAGAGAAATTAATAAATATATGAGACGTCGTTTAACAAAATAATATGCAGTTTACAAAATGGTTAGTACTTTGTATACGGATTTGAAATATATTGCTGAGAGAACCAACGGCTTTATTAATGAATTTGAGGGCAAAAAAATTCTTTTAACAGGTGGGACCGGTTTTTTTGGAAAATGGTTACTTGAAAGTTTTTTATTTTCAAATAATTATGCATCCATGGATATTAAGGTTTACATTTTATCCCGCAATCCGGAAGCATTTAAAGTCTATTTCCCTCATCTGTACCAAAACCCCTGTTTTACATTTCTGAAAGGCGATGTCACCACGTTTACATTCGATGAGCTGAATATTGATTATATCATTCATGCAGCGACAGAGGCAAGCGCAAAACTGAATCATGAGCAGCCCCTGGTTATGATTGACAGTATTATCAACGGAACCCTAAATGTCCTTGAATTCGCCCGTAAAAGAAATGTGAAGAGGATGCTGTATTTAAGCAGCGGAGCGGTTTATGGAGTTCCACCGGAGAATTTGAAAGGTTTCCCTGAAAATTATTCAGGAGCTCCTAATCCACTGCTTCCATCTTCTGCATATGCTGAAGCTAAAAGGAGCGCTGAACTCCTTTGCGCCTGCTACAGTAAACAATATGATATCGAAATTCCGGTTGCAAGGTGTTTTGCATTTGTTGGTCCCTATCTCGATCTTGATGCCCACTTTGCTATAGGAAATTTTATCAGGAATGGATTGAATAACGAAAATATTATTATCAAAGGAAATGGCAAACCTTTACGGTCCTATATGTATGCTGCCGACTTAGTTATTTGGCTCCTTCAAATTCTTTTATCGGGTAAATCTTCCGAAGCTTACAATGTCGGCTCAGATGAAGCAATATCAATCAGGGAATTGGCGTTTAAAGTTGCCTCTTTTTTCCCTGGACTGAAAGTTGATATATGGGATCAATTGAATCCGACTGACAGGAATCAAAATTATATTCCTGATGTAACAAAATTCAAAAATGAGTTTAGTTTTGCTCAACCTATTGATTTGAAGCATGCCATTCAAAAAACCATCTTATATTACCAAACTGAAAAGAAAGGATGATAAAGGTTACCGATTATATAGCGAAGCGTTTGTTTGAACATGGGATCAGGGATATATTTATGATCTCCGGGGGTGGTGCCATGCATCTGAATGATTCTCTAGGAAATCATCCATCCTTAAAATATTGGACCAATCATCACGAACAAGCCTGTGCAATTGCTGCAGAGGGTTATTACCGTGCTGGCAATAAGATGGCTGTTGTCAATGTTACGTCCGGACCCGGGGGACTTAATTGTCTCACAGGGGTTATGGGACAGTGGACGGATTCCATCCCTGTTTTATATATTTCAGGGCAGGTAAAATATGAAACCACGACCTATTCCTGCAGTGATCTCAGATTAAGGCAACTCGGTGATCAGGAAGTGGATATCATCAATGTGGTCAAACCATTAACCAAATATGCGGTAGTTCTTGATGATCCCAATAATGTTAAACGGGTGATAGATAAAGCGATCTTTATTGCCAACACCGGGAGGAAAGGACCAGTGTGGATTGATATTCCATTGAATGTTCAGGGGGCAATGATTGATGAAACAAGATTGATAGATTACAGCAATACAGAGGACTTGAATCCGGAAAACCCAATTGAGCTTGATCAAAATGTTAATGCAGTTATTAAACTGATTTTGAACTCAAAAAGGCCGGT
>CAISYK010001060.1 GCA_903889605.1 uncultured Bacteroidota bacterium | reverse complement strand
TTTCAATATTTTTCAATTAAATATGGCATGAATGCAATTTCAGTGAACAATTTTCCTTTTCCAAGTTTAACATCTCCCCCAATGCAAAATTGAGTAGAAAAATGTAATGAAGAATTTTCGTATTTTTCTGACCCGGGGAAACCAACATATGATGTTGTTTGTTTAGCAGTAACAAAACCAGCCCCAATACCGAACTTGCCGTACATGCCTGATTTGCTTTGGGTCGCATTGCCCAAAAAATAATAGGAAGCATTTGCAAAAAAATTAACATATACCCCGGTAAGATTACCGTGCTGCGCATTTCCATAGTTGTAGCTTTTCCAGCCCTCTTGATAAAGACATCCAATATCGTTGCTAATCCCAAGGGTAAGTTTTTTAGTCTGTATTTTATTTGCATTCCAGCTAAAACCATAAGCAGGTGACTCTGCCAATGTGGGTAGTGTAAAAATAGCTCCGACACTAATTGTGTATGTTGGCAATTTTTCTTCGTTTGCGGCAGTAATTGTATTACCTGTTTCTTGAGCGAAAGTAAGTTGCGTTAGCAATGCAGACGCAGCTAGTGTTAAGATTTCTTTTTTCATGGTTTCTAAGTTTTTTAGGTTTTCACTTAGTATGATGCTGTTTATTGAAATGGCAGCAGTATCATTTCCATTAAAAAGTATTACGGCGGCTTTTGATGTGGCTGTATCTATTGCTAACACTGCGTTTTGTGCAGTATTGTTTTTTTTAAAATAATTTTCAAAACCTTCATGATTATTCAGATTTTTATCCAAGACTTTTATTGTATCGTAAATTTTTACAGTGTCATAAACTGTAATTTTATCGTAAACAAATATTGTGTCTGTTGCCTGTGCGTGGATTTTTGAAGACAGCATTAAGAATAAAACGAAATAATGAATTTTATTTTTCATTGTTTACCGGTGTTTTTTGGATAACAGTATCATGCTGGATTATGCTTTTGTGAACAATAAATGTTTTTTTTATTACTGCACTATCTGCCTTATTAATGCTGTTAACGGAGGGCGTAGTTATTATCGGTTTTGTAATTTCTTGTTTGATTGGCGCAGGAGATTTTTGTTCCAATGGATTGTTATTTAATTTAACCGGAGGAACATTGTTTTCAATTATTAAACTATCTGCCTTCACAAGCGGCTCAGCAATTATTTGCTGCTCAGCCTTTGAGGGTTCAGGTAGAATAATTGCTTTATTTTGGATGGAAACATTTTTTGGATATAAAATAAAAACCGCAGCTGTGATGATTATTAAAACCGAGCTGATTGATGCAAAAAGTATTACCTTATTGCCGATAATTTTTGAAAGTATTGAAAATTTCTGGTGGGTATTTACTAGTTTAGAGCCATCCTTAAGCTGTGCATGACTTTGCGGCTGTATTTCAAAAGACGTAAATGCATCTTTGTACATTTTGTCGATATAATTACCTTTCGTGAAAAACAGGAAAAAGAATGCTCTTTTCTTATTTTTCTTTTTATTTTCGGCTCTTTCGAAAAGTAATTCTTGAATTTTTTTTCGAGCTCTTGCCAAATGAGATTTAGATGTTCCCGGGCTGATATTTAACATTTTTCCAATTTCTGTATGTTTAAAACCATCTATCACATATAAATTAAAAACCGTTTTGTGGTGGTCTGGCAACTGATCAATTACTTCCAATAATTCTTGTTTATTGAAGTCTGCCTCTTCAATAGTATTCCTCTGAGTTTCCTGAGAATATTCCTGCTCATGAACAGGCTCCGAATAATTTTCAATCTGCTCGTTTTCTGAAACGGCTGACTTTTTATTGCTGCGCAGAAACATTAATGCAGTATTAACAGCTATCCTGCGCAGCCATCCTTCAAACAACCCTTTGCCTGAATAAGTGTCGGACTTATTCATTGCAGTCATAAATGCGTTATGCATGAGGTCTTCCGCCTGCTGCTCGTCTTTGACGTATCTTCTGCAGACTCCTAGCATTTTTGCAGCATTGTTTTTATAAATAATATCCCATTGTTCCATAATAAATAAAGGTACAATAAAAATAAAAGCTGAAAGTTTTACTGAAAATTTATTTATATTTATTAAAATGGTGATATATTTTTAAAATATTATTGCATGGCCTCACTACAACAAAATGTATTCAGTAACTCTTTATTGACGCAGGGAAAAGGTTAAGAATATGCCTAAAAAAATAAAGTATAGCCTATATTCAAGGCAAGAAATTGGTATCCGATACCTTTATATCCAAGACCTGTTCCTGATTTACCATAATTGCCGCCTAGATTGGGGTGCCCTAAGCCATTTGCATCAAGCTGGTAATCGGCAGGATATATTTCGCTGTGTTTGAATTTACCATAAAGCATTGTTCCTGCTATCCCTTCAAAATTAATAATACCCGGGCCTAATTTATAACTGCGGCCTAATGTAAAATGAGCGCCTAAACCATAAGAATTTTCATGCACTGTGAATGAAGAAATTGGCCAAAACTGAGCAGTATAGTTTGCCTGCTGCATCAGGTAGCCAATGCCGATTTCTGCATACAATTGTTTCAATTTCGTACTTTCGCCATTCTTGCCACCGCCAATTTCTGAATACAAGAATTTATTGTGCCCTCCACTATTGCCGGATATATGCCATGTCAGCGTTAAGTCGGACAAGATGTTTATCCCAGTACTAAACTTTTCACTTGGATAATAGGCAAAATCTGAAAAAGAGAAAGTTGAAACGATACCCCTAAGCCCAAGACTGAACTTGTTGTCTGGTAAATAGTCAAGTTTGAAATTCCCTCCATACATATGTGCGCTGTATGTAGCTCCAATGGTCAAACCATATTTTTTTACTGCATCCGTATTAAGTGCTGCAGTATTGTTATGCGCCAACGAGCGGTATGTGAAACCGCAAATCATGAATACGCTGATAAATAGAGTTTTTTGTTTCATAACAAATCTATAGTTTAAGTTTAAAGAATATATTTAATGATAACCATTAACATAAGTACATGTGTTTCCGTTCTGCAGCCAAAGGATAGTTACAATTTCTATGGATTTTGTCCAGAAGCTATAAGAAGTAATTGTAAAGTTAAAATCCAAGCTTTCATTTGCTGTAAAAGAAGTTTGGTTAAGGTTTTGTCCCCATGGCGATATTATGCCATCAGCTGATGCGGTTACAATATGATCGTGGGTGTATATATTTCCAACTTTGAACCAATAATCCGTGTTGCCTTGCCCTGTAACGTATGCTGCTGAATTTACTGCCCATTTGGTCGTATCTGCCGAAGAATAAGAGGGTTGAGTCAGAAGGCCAATTTCATCACCTTGATACAGGTTATCCCCCGATGCTATAATGCCATTCTGAACGGCATAAGTGCCGATAAAATAATTACCGGTTGCGGCAGTATTAAATTTCACTCTTACCTGAATATTATATGTCGAATTAACTTTAACAAAATGATGCCCAACCGCAGCAATTGGTGTTTTGCTTAGTTCTGATATAATCATTGGTTCCGGATCGACATAAATGGCCAAGCTGTCAGCTACCTGATTGCCCGCAAAAAAACTAGGTATTCCAAAAGAATGAGCAGCAGGATTATTTGTAAGTAATTTTGCAAGAGGATAGGTATCTGATAAAAAGTCACTGCTATGAGTGACAAGCCCTATTACGTTTGGATATTTCATCAACATTTGTTTCATTTCTACGGCTCCTCTCGGGCAATAGCCACACCATGTAGCCGTCCCTTCAAAAAGTAAAGGATTCTGAATCATTACAGGTGATAAAATGCCTTGCGATTGAGGATTTGTAGGTGTTGACAGGGTTGTCAGCAGAGTACTGTAGGGTTTCGGATCTTCATGGCCCCTTTTGCAGGAGAAACAAAAAACTGAGAGAGAGAGAATAATTAGCTTTTTCATTTTTATATAGATTTTAGTGAAAATTTGTTTTTGAATTTTCGGAAATCATGTTTTTTTTAATCTTAAGTTTTACAATGCCGTTTTTGCAAACTTGTTTTTTAATTATGGAATGGTTCATTTTCATTTTTTTTACTGAATAAATGCCGTTATTGCTGTTATTTATATACACGCACTTTATTTACATATTGATTACCGCCGCTGCTTAATTTAACAAAATATAATCCATTAGGCTGATCATCAATATCTATTTGAGAGAACTGAAATTATTTATTTGTAGATTGTGCGCCGATTTGCTACTCAATTATCAGCTTACTCACCAACCTTTTACTATTCGTTTTATTAACTAGTTCGCAGATGTATATTCCACTTAAAATATATTCCTTATCTAATTTCACAGATGTACCATTGATATTATTCATGCTTCTAACAATGCGGCCAGTAATGTCGTATAATGCAAGAGAATGATCCGCATTGTCTGGGTTAGGAAACGAAACAACAGTTTCTTCTCTGAAAGGATTTGGAGAGATTTTTAAAATTGCGTTACCACTTTCTACATCGTTGATCCCTGTTGTATGGCAATTCAGCAATACTGATAAATTATCATTATTCGCAATCAGCAAATCTTCGCTCCCATCACCATTAAAATCAGCATTAACCATATCCCATGGAACACCAACACCTAATGAAAATTTAGGGATTTCCTGATAATACTGAAAAAAAGCGCCGGTTCCATCTCCTAATAATATCGATAAAGTGTCGGCATGCAGTGGGGTACCTTGAGCACCCACTCTTGCAACGGCGAGATCTAATTTATTATCTCCGTTAAAATCAGCGCTTGTTATTGAGTAGCTGGAGGTGCCTAAATATGTCCACACCACAGGTCCAAAACTGCCTGTACCATTGCCAAGTAAAACATCTATACCTTCACTGCCATAGCCCGCTACTGCAATATCTTTATTTCCATCCGCATTAAAATCGCCACTTGTTACCTGCCACGGTGAATACACCGGCCCGAAATTTACTGCTGATGAAAAAGAGCCTGTGCCATCACCTAAAAGTAAGGATACATTGTCACTCATGTAATTTGTTGCTAATAAATCAGCCTTGCCGTCATTATTAAAATCATCACTAATTATTTTCTGAGGCGCATTACCTATCCTGTAATTTCCAATAACGGCAAAACTGCCGGCACCATTACCAGATAATACGGTTACCATACTATCCCCATCCACTATGGCCAAATCCACATTACCATCTGAATTAAAATCGGAACTGGATAAACTGTTTGCGTGGTGTCCGGTTCCATAATTGACGGCCGGAGCAAACCCCCCAACACCATCACCTAATAAAATTGAAACATCATTACTTGCAAAATTTGTTATGGCCAAATCGTATTTGTTGTCGTTATTGAAATCATCACTTAATATGTCATAAGTGTGTATCCCGGCAGAATAATTTACAGGGGGTGAAAAACCTCCTAACCCATTGCCAATTGCTACAAATACCTTTCCGCTGTCGGCAAAAGCCCATACATCAAGACTCACAAAAGCCATATCCATTTTGCCGTCGCCGTTAAAATCTTTGCTGACAGCGCCTAGAGGAAATGTTCCATCGTAAATATTAGTCGCATTGCTGAAACATACGGACCCTTGCGCTTTAGATTGCTTCGGACTTGTAAAAGCTGCTGCCAATAAAGCAGTCACTGTTATTATTGTTATATTTTTCATTGTCTGATGAATTTATTGTTAGTAATTGAAATTGCTGCTTTTTTATGATTTTTGAACGGAAATCTGTTTACGTAGACTTAAAAATTTACGGCATAACCAAGGCGTAAACCAATATCTCCGAAACTTCCGTTAGTGCCTTTGAAAATGTTGGTTTTGCTTGTATAGCTGTCGGGCTGAAAAGGGACATTTGCAGCGGCAGATCCTTTATATGAAATGCTTCCAATCAGAACAGGGTTAAAAAAAGTTTCAGCAAACAATCTTCCTTTTCCAATCTTAACATCTCCTCCAAAACAAAGTTGTGCTGAAATGTTAAAAGAAGAAACATCTATAGTCTGTATTCCGGAGTAGCCCGCGAATGCTATGGTTCGCATTGCATTATACTTAACTGCTCCAAGTCCCAATTTACCATACATACCTGCTTTGCTTTTGGCCGCATCGCCCAAAAAATAATAATTGGCCGCGGCAAAGAAATTAGCATAGATGCCATTTATAGGATTAAATTGTATTGCGCCGTCAAAGCTGCCTGCACTAGATCCTCTAACATGCAGCTTTCCCATATCCGTGCTGATCCCGAGGCTGAGTTTTTTCGTGCATATTTTATTTGCATTTATAGCAAAACCTTTCAGATTACCCCAATCGGAAGAAGCCAAGACAGCCCCTGCACCAATTGTAATAGTTGAGGTTTTTTCTTCGGTAACAGTGTTGACTGTTTTGCTCTCCTGTGCGAAAGCAATTTGCGTCAGCAATGCAGACGCTGCGAGTATTACGATTTCTTTTTTCATGGGTTCTGAGTTTTTAAGGTTTTCAATAGTATGATGCTGTTAATTGAAATGGTGGCAGTCTTTTTATAAAAATATTTTTAATTTTTATTTTGATATCGCTGTAACATCTGCAAATACTGCATTTTTGAATAAATTTATTTTTAAAAATTATTTTCAGAACATTAAATTTGTTTAAATTAGATAGGTATCGTAATTACTTAAATTGCAGTAATTACTTTAATTATTTAAATAATGGTGTATGCATTGTACAAGCGCAAAATACGGCTGGAGAAATTGTTTATTTATAAT
>CAISYK010001059.1 GCA_903889605.1 uncultured Bacteroidota bacterium | reverse complement strand
GTAACTTATGTCAAATTAGTGCATAAACATTCACTAAATAACAATACAATTCATGAAAAAACTTTTTTCCCTACTTATTGCGTTTTCTGCATTTATTAATGCTTTCTCACAAACAATCACACATGGTCCATTTATAAGTGCTGTTACTGAAAACTCTGCAAAATCATATTTAAGAACTAATACTTCAACGGCTTTTGATTTCGTAATTTCACTTGATTCTACAAGTTTCTCTTCTCCTATTACATACTATGACTTTACAAATGCAGCAAAAGATACATCAGCTATAATATCAATTTCAGGTCTCCTGCCGGACACTAAATATTATTATAAAGTAATAATAAACGGACTGCAGGCAAGTGCCGTTCAGTCCTTCCGCACTTTCCCTCTTCCAAATTCAGTATCAAATTTTACTTTTGCTTTTGGTTCCTGCGAAGGGTTTTCCGGATCAGTAATACATGAGCCGATTTTTGCACAGGTAATAAATAGTTCGCCCCGTTTTTTTCTGGAATGCGGCGACTGGGGCTATCCTGATGTTACAGATAACTTCCCATTCGACACCAATTTTTTTTCGATTTATTATACAAAGATCCAAGAATCATATCATCTAAAATATTCTCCGCATGGCGATATTTTCAATCTCATGAAAACCACACCGATTGATTATGTGTATGATGATCATGATTATATGCAGGATAATTCTGCCAGGGATTTTACCCCTAATTACAGTTCTTCTCCAGGTGTATTAATTGACGTGCCAAATCCGCCTGGAGCAAGAGAAAACAGCATACGGGCATATACTGAATACTTTCCGGCATATCCCATGGTTGATACCTCTGAAGGAATATTCCACAGTATAAGATACGGCAATGTTGAAATATTTATGTGCGATGATCGTTCAGCGCGGTCTCCATCTCTTGAAGGATTTGTTCCTGATACTGCAAATGCCGGTTTGCTGATGTATGATCCTCCGGCTGGCCATTCCATGCTTGGGCAGATACAAATGAATTGGCTGGTAAATGGTTTAAAAACATCTTCGGCTAAATGGAAATTTGTAATGACAGGTGTTGCGTTTAATAAAGGATATCAAAGTTATCTTGACTTCGCTCTGACTCCTTTTATTCAGAACACTGTTTTTACTTCTCCTTTTGGTTCCGGTAACGGAAAAAACTTTGCTGCCGGCATTGTTGACACTTGGATTGGATTTCCGGAAGATCAAAACAGACTGCTTTCACTTTGTTCGCAGGATTCAATAGGCAATCTCATTTTTCTTACCAGTGATTCTCATACTGCAGCATTGGATGATGGTGGAAATTCAGGGTTTCCGGAGTTAATGTCAGGTAATCTTAATCAGACAAACTCCAAACTTGCTCATCTGACCGACAGTCTTGGAATGAATGTCTGGAATGGCGGAGGCGAAGGCATTGGTAATAATAATTTCAGCTTTACTTTTGGAAAGATAGATGTATTCGGCAATGATTCTGTGAGGCTTTCAATTATTGATACTCTTGGATCAACTATTGCATCCATTATCGTTCATGATGGTGTATGCACTGCCCCTTCAGGTGTTTCGGAAACTAATAAAAAAAGCAAGAACAGTTTCCCTTTAATTATTTATCCAAATCCTGCCAGAGATTTTATTCGGTTAAAAATAAATGATACAGACCTTCTGAATAAAAAGGGGATTATAGAAATTTATGATTTTGCAGGCAAAAGGGTTATTTCAAAATCACTTACTAGTCAAAAGGAGATTCAGGTAAATTTAGGTGACATTTCACAAGGACTTTATTTTTGTGTTGTGACTACTGAAAAAGGGAAGTTCACTGCAAAGTTCAGTAAGGGAAATTAATCAATTTATTTGTAAAGCCATTTCCGCATTTGAGTATAGATGTTTTTTCTATTGATTTGAAAGAATCCGGCAGAAGCGTGGGAGCAAAAAAAATACTGCCTCAGGTAATTTATTTCTATTGGACTGAACATTGTTTGTTAAAAATATAACGGTCTATGATATAAAAAAACATTCAAGTGCCGTTATATTCTTATCAAGAAATTGGTAAAGCACTGCTGATAACAGCAATTACCTCATCCTGAAGTTTGCTGACATCCTCTTTTTTAAGTCCGGTTGTTATTATTGGTTTATGTATAACAACTTCAGCTATTCCAGGTACGGCAGGCCCGTTCCAAAATCCGCTTCTTGAGAGACGTTTCCAGTTAGTGACAAAGGTAACCGGAACAATAGGAACTTGCTTTTGAATTGCTATAGCAAAAGCTCCTGGTTTAATAGAAGTCATTCTCGGAGCATCTTTAGATATAGTGCCTTCCGGGAATATCGCAAGCGGATTGCCAATTTCAATTTCGTGAGACATTCTTTTTAATGCTTTAAACATTCCTGTTTTAGAGCTCCTGTCAACCAAAATATTCATGCCGGAAGTATAGTAAATATGGAATAAAGGCCACTTTTCAATTTCCTTTTTTCCAGTAAATACAAAGTATTTAGGGAAAATGGTGTAAAGACAAAAAATATCAATGTATGAGCTGTGATTAGGACAAATAATATAAGCCCCATTCTTGGGAATATTTTCTGCCCCTTTTACCTTTAAAAAAGCTCCTGCAAAAAGAAGCAGAAAAAAAGCATGAATTCTCATAGCAGTAAAAGCTTTAGGGAAACGCTTAGGGTCTGACAGAAGATAATACATGATGGGATACGTAATTATAAGTGACATCGCAAAAACGATCAGGTAGTATATTTTATAAACGGCCCTAAAAGGCATAATAAGATATCGCATATAGTTTTAATTTATTTCGGATTTCAGCCAGCCCAAATTTCGGATTAAATCCTTAATTAAAAATCCAGACTACCCAATTTTTTTTTACCTTCTCCCAACTCATAAACGTGCTGTTTTACTTTTGCAGCCCAAACAAGATCAGAGTGTTCTTTTGTAAAAGCTTTATACGATATAGGTTTGCCAACGGTTAATTTAATGAACTTTCCCTTTTGCCTGTATACTTCATCAACCAGGTAAAACATTTCAATATTTGATTTTATACCAATCATTTTCCTGAATGATGCAAGGTTATAAAAAAAATTACTATTTCGTGCGTCTATGTGAACCGGTATAATATCACGCTGATATTTTTTCGCTTTGGTAATAAAGCTCTTTTTCCATTCCAGGTCATTAATTTTCCCTTTTTGCCTTCGTGAAACAAGGCCTGCCGGAAAAACAATAATACATTCATCCGATGCGTATGCCTGATCTATACGTATTACATTTTCAGCTGCGTTTTTAGCATGTTTGTCAATTGGGACCAATAAACTTCGGATGTTTTCAAGGTTCATCAGTATATCATTAACCATGGCTTTAATGTCCTTCCTTCTGCTGCCTACCTCACTCATCACGGCAATGCCGTCAATACCGCCAAGCGGATGATTACACGCAACAATGCATCCGCCATTTTCCGGGATATTTTCTACTCCTTCACTAATAACTTGAATTTGGAAATTTTTAAGGGTTTCACTTACAAAGTCGTGTCCGTGAAAATCCTTTGTCAGCAGAAGATACTCATTAAACTCATCCTGATGGATAATGCGTTTGATATAATTCAGTACAAAACGGGGCAGGAGTTTCAGTAAACGCGGGTTTTTAGTCCTGATAACGTCCTCAACGTCAATTTTCTGTATCTGTTTATTTTGTGTCAATTGTTAAGGTCTGTTAATCAATTTGACAATGAGCTAGTTGAATAATTTGCTGATCAGTAAATTATTCAACTAGCTCATTGTTTAAGTTCCTTTTTGCCGCAGCCTTATTCTTTGTAATGACCAGGCAAATCTGTCTGAATGAAATTGCCGATGTCTGTTAATCTGTTTGAAATGACTGCGGATTAAATCCGCAGTCTGATTTTCAAAATAGTTAAATTATTAAGTTGTTTATTTGCTTTAAACTGCAGTTTTATTCTTGCCGGAACTCGGCAGATCAGCCTTAATATTTCTTCTGGCAAACATTGCACCGCCGAGTGCTCCCATGAAAATTGAATCAGTATGGATATTTATTTTTATTTTGTCGCCGTAGTTTTCTTTTACAAGCTGGCCAAGGTATTTATTTACTGCCGGATTTCTGGCAACACCGCCTGTAAAAGTAAATTCGTTATATACTCCACCAGAACGAGCTATTAGTGACATGGCACGCATGATTATAGCTTTATGCAGTCCGCCTAAAATATCTTCACGCTTTTCTCCGAGGTTTGTAAGTTCGCGAAGTTCTGCACCTGCAAACACTGTACATGTTGAACAAATAACAACTTCCTTTTCTGCTTTCATGGCCATTGGTCCAAGCTCATTAACCGAAATGCTCATTTCATCAGCTATATAGCCAAGGTAGCGTCCGCAGCCAGCAGCGCATCTGTCGTTCATCTGGAAACTTGTTACAAGTCCGTATTTGTCAACCTGTATGGCTTTGGTATCCTGTCCGCCGATATCAAGAACTGTTCTTGTGTCGGGAAATATTGCGTGCGCTCCGAACGCGTGACATAAAATTTCGGAACGAATACAGTCTTGAGGGAAAGGCAAAAGAGCTCGTCCATAACCTGTTCCGGTCATATTTGTTATGTTGAATTCTATTTCAGCAATTTCATTGATATGATCACGAAGCGTTTCAGAAACCTGGTCAAAGTTTCCTTTGAGCAAATTCATTTCGGCATCAAAATTAATATTAGTAGTGTCGGCAATAGTATCAGGCAGATTTTTGTATTTGTCCTTCAATTCCTCCATAGCTTTCTGAACAAGTTCCTGAAAGTTGAACATAACGCGCTCATTCTCAGCAGGACTGATGCTTTTGTCCCAAACAGTCATCAGCGGTTCAAAAAGCGACATGTCCAGTTTATTTACTTCCTCATTATATTTTTCAGAAACAATATCGCGGAAGAATTGGTTTTTAGATCCAAGGTCATTGTAAAGATAGTCACGCTTAATAACAGGCTTGAATGATCTGCGAATATTTCTTAAGTGTCCTATTATTTCTTCTTTCTTTTGGTCGTCTTTGAAGAAAGAGTTGCATGTTTTCAGCAATTCATCACCCAATTTATCCAAACGAACTTTAAATTGTTCGTATTGAAAAACGCTTTCTAAATCGGTGATGTATTTTTTGTACTCAGGTTTTACTTTTATTTCTTCTTCTAATTTTTTCTGAAGAATTGAAAATCTGGCATTGAAAATAGCTTCATCGCGGGCAATATCGGCGGCTACAGAATAATTTGCACGCGTATTAGTAATGCCTCGCCCGATGATTTCATCCTGTTCGTTGATGATTACCGCTTTTGATGTGGTGGAGCCAAGGTCAACTCCCAGATAATATTTACTCATATCAGTTTCTAGTTTTCTGTTATTAATTGCTTTCGGATTATTGCTTTCGGATTCAAAAATTCCGCAATTGCAAATCCGTGATCAGTATTCGTATTAATTAAGATATAATTCCTTCCTGCTTCAAAATAACTTTGCGTTGTTCAAGCATCTGGAAATAGGATTCTAAACGGTTTTTTATATTTGCATATGAGAAGTAACGGGGGTCAACCAAATCGCTTTCGATAAAACCAACTGGAACACCTGTTCTTTGCTCAATTTCGCGCATAATCATAAGCTGGCCTGCAGAGAATGAATTACAGCTTTTGATGGAATTAATAAGGAATCCGTCGGCTTTGTATTCTTTCACATATTTTTCGAGTAAGTCAACGCGCTGAGGCAGGTTCATGTTAGTATAACAGCTCATGCAGTATTTTGCTAGACTTTCAAGCGGTTCTTTTGGATCGTGACGGAAGCCAAGATCATAAACACCTCCCACTTTAGTATAAGAAGAAGCCACAATCACCGCGCCCATATCATAAAATATTTTCCAGAACTCACGGAAATTTGTCCAGTTTGGAGGGCCTTCCATCACCAAACGGAATTTTTGTTCCTGGATTTCTCCTTCCGGAGTAACAGGGCCAAGTCCGAGTCTCATACGTTCCTGAACTTCATTCCAAAGTTCAGTGTAATATTCAACGGCTTCTTCAGTTCCTCTAAATGCTGTAAATATAGGGCCAATGTAATATACTCCGGCAAAATATGCATCTATTGGTGAAGGAACATTTTTTGCACTTTCCAAAACTTTCACAAGCAGATCTTCGGCTTTGGCAGAATTCACCATCATGCCGGATAAGCGGGCCATATCGAACTTCTTTCCTGAAACCATTTCCATTTTAGGGATAACATCCTCTTTCAGCTGTTTCACCATATAATCAACCTGATCCTGGGTGATTTGTCCGTCCTCCTGATATGGAGTGTGAAGCATTGCAACAGGAACTCCCGGATACAAACGCTCAAGATTTTCGAACCATTTCAAAAAAGTGAAACAGCCTGTATAACTTAGTAAAAGCAAATCGGGGGCAGGAAGTTTTTCACCTGTGGGTCCTATGTTGCCGTTAAGCATCATTCCAATATCACATTTCACGTATGTGCACACATCTTCAGAATATCCGATTTTCTCAGCTTCCTTGATAAAGGCTCCTGATTTTTTTCTCATTCCGGATTGAAGTGCATTTATTTCGGGATATACAGGAAGCATATCAAATG